>JAMCVO010000660.1:0-2968 GCA_023475715.1 Actinomycetota bacterium | reverse complement strand
ATGTGTGCGGTTGCCATCTGCTTTGTTAGGCGTGATTAACATCTTATTACTTTTCTTTTTAGCCAGACGTTTAACTCTTAATACATATACAGCTTTGCTAGCTTCGTTCTTCTTGGCTATCTCTCCTTGGCATATTCAATTTTCCCGGGTTAATTGGGAGACAAATTTTGTTCTATTTTTCTTTTTCCTAGCCAATATATTCTTTCTGAAAGCTGTTGAAGTGCCAAAATGGAATAAATTGTTAATCCCTTTATCATATCTTCTTTTTGGATTAACTGTTTTTACTTATAATGCTGCTAAGGTATTTACTCCCATCTATGTAGTATTATTAACATTGATTTATTTTAAGTACATAACTAAATATAAAGTATTATTACTGATTGGTAGTATTATTTTTTCGGTGATCCTTGGTTTAAATTTACTAAATCCAAAGATATCCGGTACTATAAGATTTCAGCAAGTAAATTTTCCAAATGAATGGATTGTTACGACTAATGTGTATAAATTGACCAGTAACAGGTTTTTATCAAGGATAGAGTTAATTATTAAACAATATACTTCTCATTTTTCCCTACAGTTTCTATTTGTTTCAGGCGATCAGAATCCTAGGCATTCTTCTCAATATACTGGGCAAATATATCTTTTTGATGGTTTGTTTATTATTTTAGGCATGTATTTTTTACTCAATAGAAAGAATAGAAAAAACCTGATTTTATTATTATGGTTCTTTTTAGCTCCAGTTCCTGCCTCGATTGTTAAAGAAGCACCACATGCATCAAGAGCGATGTTTGCTTTAGGTAATTGGCAGATAATTTCTGCAATCGGTTTTTTTTACCTTTTTTCCAAAGTTAATGGTAGATTTTTTTTCAAATCATTCTTGTTGTTTACATCTATACTGGTAGGTATAGTATTTGGCAGATATTTTTACCTCTACCTAAACGATTATCCAGTTAAAAATTCTCAAGACTGGCAGTATGGTTATAAGAAAATATTTACAGATTTTAGAAATGCTTTTCCCAAGTATGATCATGTAATGATATCTGATCAATATGGCCAGCCGTATATTTTTGCCCTTTTTTATCTAAAGTATGATCCTAGTAAATTTAGGGCAGAAGTAATCAGGAATAATATTGATGAATGGGGATCTTCGGCAGTTAAGAGTTTTGGTAAGTTTACTTTCGGCAAAGTAAAACCGGGTAACTTGGCAAAAGGCCATAGTTTAATTTTTGCATCCCCTACTGAAAAATTAGCTAAAATACCAATGAAAGGGGTAATATTTAATTTGGATAATAGTATTGCTTTCTATGTTTATGAGTATACTAACTAAAAACAAAACAATTATTTTATTTTTGTTAATTATTTTTTTGGCGGCATTTTTACGCCTTTATAAATTAGATAGAATTCCGCCTTCTTTAAATTGGGATGAAGCTGCAGGGGCTTATAATGCTTATACTATCGCTAATTGGGGGAGAGACGAATGGGGCAAGTCTTTTCCTCTTATCTTCACTTCATTTAAAGATGATAAACATCCTGTACATATATACCTTACCGCACTGATTGTTAGGATATTTGGATTATCAGATTTTACAACTAGATTACCCGGAGCAACAATTGGTATTTTAAGTGTGATAGTAATTTTCTACCTTGCCCGCACGCTTTTTAAGAGTAACCTCATAGGATTACTTGCAGCATTATTTTTAGCTGTTTCTCCATACCATATACATTTTTCAAGAGGACTATGGGAAGTTAATTTTGCTTTTTTTTTCTTTATACTGGGACTTCTAATGTTTTATTTGGCACTACAAAAAAGAAATTATTTTATCATTATCTCATTTTTATGTTTTGGTATAAGCATTTTATCTTACCATTCATCGAAAATTGTAGTTCCAGTAGTTGTATTAGCACTTTCGCTTGTATATTTTAAAGATTTAAAAAAACTCTCGTTAAACTTTTATACAGGTATTTTTATCTTTTTTATATTTATTGCGTTGTTATTTATTGATACGAGATTGCTTGGACTTGCTAGGGTAAAGCAAACTCAATTTTCACAGGATACTATAGAAAAAACTCAGATTTTTAAAAAAACAAAGAATTCTATCTTGGGTTTAGGAGAAATTGCTTTAAAGCAATATATGATGCATTTTACACCACAATACCTTTTTATATCAGGCGATCAAAGTCCGCGAAATTCTACTAAAACGAATGGTGAGTTTTATAAGATTGATGCATTATTCATTTTAATCGGACTTCTTTATTTATTAAAGCTTAGATCTAGAGTTACACTAATTATACTAATATGGGGTTTATTGGCACCTATTCCAGCTAGTGTAGTTGGGGGTGCACCTAGTGCTATTCGAGCAGTTTTCATGATGGGCAGTTTGCATCTTGTTTCAGCGTTGGGGGCAGGCAGTTTGTTGAACTTGTTTAAATCTAAAATAAAGTATGTTATTTTAATTGTTATTGTAATCTTACTTAGTATACAAGCTTATTCTTACTTAGATTATTACTTTAATGCTTATACAAAAAAAGATGCTATTGAATGGCAGTATGGGATGAAGAAAATAGTTGAATTTGTAAAGTCTCATCCGGAATATAATCAAGTCTTCGTAACAGATATACGATCTCAACCGTATATATTCTTTTTGCTCTATTTAAAAATGCCTTTACCTGAATATTTGAATACAGTTATGTACAATAGAGCGGAAGAAAGTAAGAGGTATAACCTAGTTTCTAGTTTTGATGGATTTTATATTGCCCAAAATGGTCAGCCAAAGACAATAAGTCTTTATTTTGGTGGATGGGATCCGATTGAAAGCCTACCTAATCCTGGAGTATTATACGTTCTGAGTCCTAGTCAATATGATGGTTTAAGGCACAGATCTGATTTTGGTATAAAGAAGGTGATTCGTTTTCCAGACGGGGGAGATGCTTTTTTCCTTGTTAGCGCAAAATTTTTCACTGACTCAAG
>JAMCVO010000626.1 GCA_023475715.1 Actinomycetota bacterium | reverse complement strand
TTTGCTGCAAGATGTCTGCATCTGACAACTTTCTTTGCCACTTCAGGAACTTTTCCTGCAATTCCGATTACATTTCTGACAGAATAATCCGCATCAGGTCCCATTACAAAATCAGCACCAGTCAGGAAATAAAAATGTAAAATATGTTCCTCGGTATAGGCGACTGCGTTACAAAGTTCCCTGAGTTTTTTTCCAGCTGATGGAATTTCAACACCAAAAACAGCATCACAAGCTTTTGCACTTGCCAGATGATGTGACCATGGACATACCCCGCAAATACTCGTAACAATTCTAGGAAGTTCTTCTACAGGTCTTCCAATGCAGAATTTTTCAAAACCTCTTAGCTCTACAACATTAACCATTGTATTACTGACATTTCCACTATCATCTAATTGTATGGTAACCTTGGCATGTCCTTCAATTCTGGACACTGGTTGAATAACAATCTCTTTACCCATTTTTCCTCCTTTAATAGATATTCAGCATATAATTTCAATATAAAAAATATTAATTATTTTAAACTTTTTTCTAATTCTATTGAGTTCCTGGCAGAGGTCTCAATCTACCCTGTGCCCCAATGTATCTCTGAAACATTGCCCGTCTGTCAAGAATTAATTTTGGGTCCAGGCCGATTGTAGAAAGCGCTCCCATCATTTCTACCATTGGGTTTGCACCGGCTCTTATAGGACCAAAGCAACCTCTGCAAGGCATAATTGCCTTAACACACCTGGGTGTCTTATCGTCACCACCGCAGCCGGACTTGGTTACAGGGCCAAGACATAGATATCCAAGCTCCATAAAACACCTTGAGTCTTCTAACTTCTGTCCTGGCGGTATTATTGATTCGAGTGGTCTTTTCACTGATGTAACAGCTTTCTTCTCTCGCTTTGTTGGACAATCATCACAAACGCTTCGCTCTGGTATTACGAAGGGTTTACCATCCAGAAGAGAGGTTATCGCATTTGCAACAAGCTCTGGTGCCGTTGGGCAGCCAGGAATATATGCATCAACTTTTATTACTTCGTCAAGAGCATAAACTCTATCAGTCAGGGGTGGTACATATCCTTCTGGTGTGTCAGCTGAGTCAGTTGTCTTTGACTGCCTGTAAACTTTTTCAAAAAGATCTGCCAGAGGATACTGATTTGCCAGAGCTGGAATCCCGCCAAAGCATGCGCATGAACCCAGCGAAATGACTGTTTTACATTTTTTTCTCATTTCTTCTGCAACATGTTTTTCTTTTTCATTTCTTATTCCTCCTGATATAATTCCAACATCTGCTTCCGGGATTTCCATCTGGGTTTTTTCACCTGTTTGACCAAAATATTTATGGTCCATAAGCACCGGAATATGCACAAACTCTAATTTAGGCAACAAATCAAGCAAAGGTTCTCCGATATCTAATATTGTTACCTCGCAACCACCACAGATATTTAACCATTCTTCTGCAACTTTCACTGGCATAATTTATCTCCTTTCTAGATGTTTTAAATGGCAGGACTACCTTCGATTACAACTTCCTTTACAACTCTACGGGTAAATACAAAAAATTTATTTTCCTTTTCAATCACCTCCGTTTCAAATCCGTCATTTTTATATTTCTGTGCAGCTTCTAAGGCATTTTTCTTTTCAGGATAATCATATCCATCCCACATAAATTTCTTTCCATTAATTTTTTCTACAGCTTCCATAATTTAACCTTTCATGTCTTATAAGGACTGGGGCCTAGTTTTTTTATAGCTTCTGTAAATTCAGTCATTACCTGGGCAAACCTGGGTCCTTCTGAAGCAGAAATCCATTCTATTTTAAACCTTCCGTCTTCTATCCCAAAATCTTCCAGCATAAGCCTGATTGCATCTGCCCTTTTTTCTGCCTTCAGGTTTCCTTCAAGATAATGACAATCTCCAATGTGGCATCCGCATATAATAACTCCATCAGCACCTTTTGTTAATGCATCAATTACCAGATTTGGATGAATCATTCCCGAACACATTACTCTGATTATCCGGACATTTGCAGGATATTGCATTCTTGATATGCCTGCCAAATCTGCTCCGGCATAAGAACACCAGTTACAGCAAAATGCTAAAATTAATGGTTCATATTTACCGCTTTTTGTTTCTTCTTCTTTTATAATCGCTTGTTCAATAGTCATTGCTTTTCCTTAATTTTCAATTTTAAACCCTTATCGGTTCTAAAGCTGCTTCAATTTGAGCTGATATCTGCTCAAGTTTAAATCCTTTGACATATACACCCTTCTTTGGACATGTTGCCATACAGTTCCCGCAACCTTTACATATTGATTCATTAACCTCGACAGTCTTTTTGATTGAACCGTCTCTCATATATTCAATCAATGTAATTGCCTTATAAGGACAGGGATCGATACAGTATGCGCATCCGTCACAATTTTCATCTACTACAAAAGATATGTTTCCTTCCAAATCTATACTTTATTTTGAAAGTATGGTGCTTGCTCTTGCAGCAGCGGCCTCTGCTTGTATAATGCTCTCTTCTATTGATTTTGGTGAATGAGCCAATCCGCATAAAAATACACCTTCTGTTGAAAAATCAACCGGACGAAGTTTCATATGTGCTTCCAGAAAGAAATTATCCTGAGTTAATGGTATTTTAAGAAACTGGCCGATTGTTTTATTGTTTTCCTTATCCGGGACTATAGCTGCTGACAGTACCAATAAATCAGGATTAATAGTAATTGGCATTCCCATAACTGGTTCAAATGCCTTAATTTTCAAACTGCCATTTTCAGCAGATACTTCGGGCTTCTGATTATCCTCATGTCTTAAAAAGATAATACCCTTTTCCCTTGCTTCTGAGTAATAACTTTCTCTAAATCCATAAGTCCTTATATCTCTATAGAGTATGTATACATTTGTATCAGGGCTTATCTCTTTTATCCTTAAAGCATTTTTTACAGCATCAGTACAGCATACTCTTGAACAATATGGTCTTTCTTCATCTCTTGAACCAACACATTGAATCATAGCTACAGTATTCGGGTTAAAAGATTTGGAATTGCAAATTTTCTCTTCCAGTTCCAGTTGAGTTATTACTCTTTTATCTTCTCCATATAAATATTCTTTTGGCTTATATTCTTTTGCACCTGTTGCAACAATTACAACTCCATGTTTAAATTCACTCATATCTCCATTAACTGATATTTTAGTTGTGAAATTACCAATTGAACCATCTATATCTTTTATTTCGGCACCGGTAAACAAATGAATTTTTTCATGTTTTTTTACTTCATCTATCAAAGATTTTAATTTTTCCTGTGGTTTTTCTTTTTTATTGATCAAATAATGAATTCTATTTAAATTGCCACCAAGCGTATTTTCTCTTTCAACCAGATAAACATCATATCCCTGATTTGCTATTGCAAGTGCTGATGTTATCCCCGAAAGTCCGCCTCCTATTACAAGCGCCGACCTTTCGACACCTACCTTACCTTCCTCCAAAGGTTCGAGCAGCCTTGATTTTGCTACTGCCATACGAACCAGATCTTTCGATTTAAGCGTAGCTCTTTCATGTTCGCTCATATGTACCCATGAGCACTGGTCACGAATATTTGCCATTTCAAACAGATAAGGATTAAGCCCTACTTCTCTCATTGTATTTCTAAATAATGGTTCATGCGTTCTTGGCGAACAGGATGCAACTATTACACGGTTTAAATTATGCTCTTTTATTTTCTCTTTTATTTTATCCTGTGTATCGTTTGAACAGGTATATAAATTATTTTCAGCATAAACAACGTTTGGCAGTGTTTTTGCATATTCAACTACACCAGGAACATCTACTACTCCTCCAATATTTGTACCACAATGACAAACAAATACTCCGATTCTGGGTTCCTGCCCGGTTATGTCTATTTCAGGAGGATATTCAATAGGTTTTGTCAAACTACCCTTAACATCTTTTAAAAGTGTTAAAACTTTTGAAACAGCACCGGAAGCCTGCATAACTGTCTCAGGTATATCCTTAGGCTCGGTAAAAGGCCCGCAAACATATAGGCCGTCATGACTCGATTCAACAGGATTAAAAGTAGATGTTTCACAGAAATTAAATTTATTTAAATTAATTGAAAGCTTATCAGATAAATTTTTAACATCGTTGGGCGGTTCAAATCCTGTTGATAAAACAACTAAATCATACTCATTAATTTTTATCTTATTATCTTCATCCTGATATTGTATTTTAAGATTTTTTGTCTCAGGAATTTCTTTCACTGAAGATGGTCTGCATCTTATATATTTTACACCAAGCTGTTTTGCCCTTTCGTAGTAAGCATCGAATCCCTTGCCAAAAGCACGCATGTCAATAAAGAAAATAGTACATTCTATGCCATGCTCATGTTCCATAGCAATAATTGCTTCCTTTGTGGCAAACATACAGCAGGCAGAAGAGCAATAATTTCTTTCAGTTTCCCTTGATCCGACACATTGTATAAATGCAATTCTCTTGGGAGCAGAACCATCTGAAGGCCTTCTGACCTTTCCTGAATAAGGTCCGGAAGCAGATAATATTCTTTCAAATTCAATAGCAGTTACAACATTCGGAAAGCGGCTATAGCCTAGTTCCAGCTTTTTAGTCGCATTAAAAATTTCGTATCCTGGTGACAGTACAATTGCTCCAACGTCCAGCTCGATAATCTCTTCAGCAGGCATATCGTGATATATTGCTTCAAGCTTGCAAACTTCTATACATTGCAAGCATTCTGAGCACCCACCGCAACTTAAACAACGTTTGGCTTCAGTTATGGCATGCTCTTCATCATATCCCAGTTCTATTTCATCAAAACCTAAAATTCTCTTTTCCGGAGAAAGCTTTGGTATTTCAACTCTTGGGTTAAGTTTTATTTTTCTATCAGGAAGTTTAGCTAATTCATTTTCTATCTTTTCCCTGCCTCTTTTAATATCTTCTCCTCTCAAATAACGGTCAATAGAAACTGCTGCTTCATGGCCCTGGTGTATTGCATCCACAACAAATCCTGGTCCACTTACTACATCACCACCGGCAAAAATTCCTGGAACATTTGTTGCAAACGTAGTTTTGTCAACCTTAAGCAGTCCTCTTTCCGTTAGCAATACTCCATCTGCTGCCTTTAGTAATGAATAGTCTACTACCTGGCCAATTGCCACTATAATAGTATCCGCTTTAATAGTTTTTTCTGTTCCTTCTTTTAATTCAGGATTAAACTTGCCTTTTTCATCAAATACTCTTATACAATCAAGTGTTTCAAGACCAATTGCTTTTCCATCTTCACCAAGGATTCTTTTTGGTCCTAAAGAATCAAGAATTCTTATCCCTTCTTCTTCAGCTTCTTTTATTTCAATCTTATGGGCAGGCATATCTTCTTTTTTCTCCAGGCAAACAATTGTTACCTCTTGACCTCCCAAACGTAAGGCAGTTCGAGCTACATCCAGTGCTACATTTCCTCCGCCGACAACCAATATTTTATCTCCGACTTTTACCTTCTTGCCAAGACTGACTGCCTGTAAAAAATCAGTAAAGCCTGAAACTCCTTCTAAATTCCCGCCTGCCAGAGGCATTATATGCCATCTTGCAGGCATCTCCTCGGCAGCAAATTCAGGTTTAATCATACCTATTCCTAAAGTTTCCAGATCAGGGAATTGTCCAATTGCAGGAATTGCTATATCAGCTTTAATTATTACCTTTTCCTTGGTTTCATCCGGAATAGGCCTTGGTCTACCGGATTCATCTATTGGACCTAATTTCATAGGCATACACTCTATACCTATTACTCTGTCTTCAACATCCCCTAAAATCCTTGTTGGAGCGAGAAGGGTATGGATTTTTATACCTTCACTTTTTGCTTCTAAAAGTTCCTCTCTTTTTATTGGAAGTTCATTCTCGGAACGGCGATAAATAATAAATGCCTCTTTTGCTCCAAGACGTAAGGCTGTCCTTACAGAATCTATGGCTACATTTCCACCACCAATAACTGCTACCACTTTTTCTTTAAAATCAACTTCCCTGCCGGTACGTACACTTTGAAGGAAACCTACACCATGAATAACTCCGTCTAAATTTTCTCCTTCAATATTTAAAGTCAGGCTTTTATGGGTGCCGATAGCGATAAATATAGACTCATAACCTCTATTGAAGAGATCGTTCAAAGTTAAATCAGGACCAATTGCAGTATTGGTAAGAATTTCCACACCGGCTTTTTTAATGATTTCAATTTCATAATCTATAACCTCGGGGGGTAGGCGAAATTTAGGAATACCTAATCGAAGCATGCCCCCGGCAACCGAGGAAGCTTCGAAAATTACTACCTGATATCCCATCTTAGCCAGATCATATGAAACAGTAAGCCCTGCCGGCCCGGAACCAATTACAGCTACTTTCTTATTTTTTCCGGGAATTTGTACTGCTTTTTCTGCCCCGTTTTCTCCATTTCCTTTTTCTGCTTCTTTTTCTTTCATCATATTAGACATCTCATAATCTGCTGCAAATCTTTTAAGCGCCCTGATAGACAATGCCTCATCTATTTCTCTTCGATTGCAAATATCTTCACATGGAGCATTGCAAGTTCTACCGCAAATTGCAGGAAGTGGAATTCTTTCTCTAATTACTTCTAAAGCCTCTTTAAATTTTCCCTGGGAAATTAATGCAATGTAAGCTTGATTATCACAACCGGCAGGACATGCGCTCCTGCAGGGAGAGAGGTTCCTTTTATCTATTGCAAATTTATTGGGTACAGCTTGAGGAAATAAGCGGTATATTGCTTTGCGCATCCCAAGATTTTCATCAAACTCATTTGGCAGATCAACAGGGCATACCTGAGCACATTCCCCGCATCCGGTACATTTTTCTTCATCAATATAACGTGCTCTTTTTTTAATAGTAACTTTGAAATTACCTGCTTCACCTTTAACGCCTTCAATATCAGCCAGTGTAATTATATCAATATCTTTATGCCTGCCAATTTCAACTAATTTTGGCGCCATAATACACATAGAACAATCATTTGTAGGAAATGTCTTATCAAGCTGGGACATAATCCCGCCGATGCATGGTTTTGTTTCAGAAAGATAAACTTTTATTCCTGATCCTGCAAGATCAAGAGCAGCTTGCATTCCACCTATGCCTCCACCAACAACCAGTGCCGAACCGATATTAACTTTACTATTTTGAGATTCTTTATTTTTATTTTCATTTTTCATTATAAAACCTCAGCCATATTTTTCTTTATCAACTTATCCGGATTTACAAAATGTGTATTCAATCCTAATTTTTTTGCATCAACCCCAAAGCCCAATCCCAGGAGTTGGGTAAAATAAAATACGGGCATATTGTAATCTTTATTATAAACCTTATTTACTTCCTTTTGCCTTGAGTCAAGATTTATATGACATAAAGGACAGGCAACGGCAATTGCGTCTGCCCCGACATCTCGTGCATTTTCAAAAATGTTATTTGTCAGTCTTAGAACAATTTCCGGATTTGTAAAGTTTAAAGATACACCGCAGCATTCTGTTTTGTATGACCAATCCAGAACATCAACTCCAGCATTTTTTAAAATCTCATCCATGTTAACAGGATATTCGCATACATCATATTGCATAATTTTTGCCGGCCTTGTCAGCACACATCCATAGTAGCAAACTACCTTTAAGCCAGATAAATCTTTTTTAATTATTTTTTTCATTTTTTCTTTGATGCCATTATCGCTGTTTTTAAATATTTCCAGCGGATTTAAAACTTTTACTTTATTTTGAAATTGATAATCAATAACTTCACAGACATTATCTTTTAATTTGGAGTCTTTTTCTATTTCGTAAATTGATTTTTTAAAACTTGAATAACAGCCTATGCAGGGAACCACTATTTCGCTGAGATTTTCTTTCTCAACATTTGCCAGGTTTTTTATTGATAAGGATACAAAAAGAAGTTTCGAGTTTAAATGTGCCGATGATGCGCCGCAGCAAATCCAGTTTTTAACTCCTTCCAATTCAATATCAAGCATTGAACAAACAGTTTTGAAAGACATATCATATTCTTTACCTGTTGAATCAAAGGTACATCCTGGATAATATGAATATTTCATTTCCTTTCTTCCTCTAATTTTTTAACTTTTGAAAACATTTTGTTTAATTTAAAAGCCATTGTTAAATCCGGAAACAACTTCAACTTCCCGAATTTTATTAATTTTAAACCCAGTGGTATATCCTTCTTAAAATCTTTTTTCTTTAGTTTATATGACAGTATTACTCCCAACTCATACATTCTCCCAAATATTTTCATCATCTGTACAAATGACCTGTAAAAATCAGATATATCCCTTACCCCCACTGTAGCTCTTTCTTTCACTGCTATTTTCCTTGCGGCATCCATGACATCAGTAATTTCTATATCCTGGGGGCATCTTGTAGCACATGTTTCGCAAGATGTACAGAGCCAGATAGTCTTGCTTTTTAATACCAGATCCTTCATGCCGAGACGTATGGCTTGAATTATTTGTGTGGGAGTATAATCCATCTCATAAACGATGGGACAGCCTGCAGAACATTTTTTGCACTGGTAGCATAAACTTGTATTCATACCTACGGATGGTTGAATTGCCTTCAGAAAATCCTTATCTGTCATAACTTGCAAAACACTATCCTCCACTTTTTACCTCTTTATATTTTGTTAATTATTTTAAAAAATAAGAAAAGATAATGTTTAAAAAATAGCAATCTTATTATCAGCAAAGTCTTATTGATTTTTTTAGTTCTTTGCATTCATGCAATTAATTTCATAATCAAATTTTCAAAATAATACCAATAATGATTACTAATGTCAACAAATCAAAGAAATCATATCACTTTTTTATCACTTTACAATATTATTTGATTTTTACTTTTATGAATTTTCTTAAATAGATGATTCGGATAAATTTTTTAATTCTTTTAAGGTAAATACAGGACCGTCCACGCAAACAAATTTTTCTCCAAGGTTACATCTTCCGCATTTTCCTATTCCGCATTTCATTCTTCTTTCCAGTGTTGTGTAAACTGAGCCGTCTTCAAACCCCAACTTTTCAAGCACTCTCAATACATATTTAATCATAATGGGCGGACCACAAGTAATTGCGACAGTATTATCAGAGGAAGGTGCTAATTTTTCTAAAACATCCGGACACAACCCAACTTCCTTTTCCCATCCATAGCAGGCGGTATCAATAGTCAGAAATACCTCTATGCCATCTGACTTTTCCCAGTCTTCTATATCATACTTAAAGCATATATCTTCAGGAGTTTTCGTACCATATAAAAGAGTTAATTTCTTATATTTATTTCTATTTTCAAGCATATATAGCAGGAGAGGCCTTAACGGTGCCAGTCCAATTCCTCCGCCAACAAGTAAAATATTTTTTCCTTCCATATCTTTGTAAGGAAACCAGTTCCCTAATGGCGCCCTCAATCCTACCTTCTCGTCCTCACTAAGGTTATGGATAGCTGCAGTTGTAACACCGGTTTTCATAACCGTAAATTGAAGAAAATCACTACAGGAAGGTGACGAATTAATTACAAAAGTTGATTCACCGTATCCAAAAACTGATAATTGCCCCACCTGCCCCGGCTGAAACTTAAATTTTTCCATTTTTTCTTTATCATCAATGGTTATTTGAAGAGATATGATATTGGAAGTCTCTTTAATTATTTTATTTACAGTACATATTTCAGGGATATACAGATTTGGAACATTTAAATTACTATTTAAATTGTCTTTTAAATTCAAGTTATTATTCCTCATGTCTTTCAGGTAATTTATCAGTTAATTTATTTATTTTTTAACTTTATCCGGTACTTTTTTACTATTCTCCAATACAGAACCAACTATTTCTCTTATATCCATGCCAACCGGACAAACCTCAATGCATCTGCCGCAGCCTACACAATAAGCATTTTTACTTCTTTTGTAATAATAATTATATTTACAATTAATTTTATTCCTGTATCTTTGATAAATATCCGGTCTGGGATTATGGCCGCTTGCTTCAAGTGTATAATAATAATTCATACAGTAATCCCAGCATCTGAACCTTTCACCACTTAGATTTTCCATCTCATCACAAATATTAAAACACACACAGGTCGGACAGACGTAGGTACATGCTGCGCAGCTGATACATTTTTTTGTATCTTTCCTCCAAATTTCAGAATCAAAAGATTTTTCCATGCAATCTGAAATTTCAGCTGGAGAAGCATTGTCATAAACACGGGAGATCTTTGTTTCTGAATCGGATATTATTTTATCCAATTCGATATAATATTTTTCATCTATACTATTTTCTTTCTCAAAAAGATCTTTATTTTCTTCTATCAGCCATTTGATATCTTCATTTAATTTTACAATAGCATATACCTCTTCCAACCCAATAATGCCGATATCCGAATGTTCGAAATTAAAAGGATACCCCCCCACAGAAGTGCAGAAGCAGTCAGGATGAATTTTACTGCATCCGACTGAAATAAAAATTGAAGAATTTCTCTTATCTAAATAATATGTGTCTCTTTTTTCACCGGCTCCAAATACCAGATCGAACATCTTTATGGCAGACATGTCGCAAGGCTTAATTCCAAAAATAATCTTTTTTCTGGTATTGCTGTCAGAAATATTTGAAGATTTCAATTCTATATTTACCATGTCAGCCTTATCCAAATCCTTTTTATATTCAAATTCAAATAAGGGCTCCGTTGAGGGAAATAAAAGAAATTTTGGACTTTTTTTTGTTTTTTCGTCAAGATTCATAACAAATTCAGGATTGTTGTTTTCATGATTGCTTAAGCATTTCCAGTCCATAAAATCTATAATGCCGTTTTTTAAATCCTGGACAGGCAAATAAATATCAAATTTTTCACTGATTTTATTAAAAAACAAATATAAATTATTCTTCTTAATAATACTTATTATTTTAATTTTTTGCTTTTCCATAAATCTCTGTTCCAATATTTCTGTTGTTTTTAGTAACTATATTTATCTAACTATATTTTAAATTAATTCTTCCTCTTTAATATTTTTTTCTATATTCTTAAATGTTAGCAGCGGAGGTTTGCTGTCGATACTCAAACCCGGAACAAATCCAAATAATCTATTGATTTCCTTGTTCATTTTCTTCATTAACTTTAAAATAGGAATATTCGAAGGACATGCTCTTTCACACTCTTCGCATTCAACACACCTGCCTGCCAGATGCATTACTCTTATTAATTGAAAGAACTTACCTTCACTTGAAGTTATTTTTTGTGACTGCCAGTGTGGTTGATCCAGTTGTGCTATACACCTGTCCCTGCATACTTCAAGGGGGCATATATTTCTGCATGCATAGCATCTTATACATCTGCTGAACTGGCCCTTCCAAAATGAGTATATTTCTTCCAGGCTTAGCTTCTCAAACTCCATCAGATCTTCATATTCTTTTTTTGGTTTGATATTAAATTTAATGTCATTTTCTATATATTCGTCATATATCGGAGGTTTATCATAAATGTTGCAAACATAACACTTATCTGCATATGCATCCTCGATATTAAATTCAAAGTCTTTTTCGCCGGTACCTATTTTAATGCTGCTGCCGTTTACAGCAGCAGAAACAATTTTTAAGCCATTTATTTTTTTCTGTATTTTTTTATAGTCAATAACTCCATTGCATTCAACGGATATTATTTTTATTTTATCCCTGTTAATCAGACCTTCAGACAACAATTGGACTATAGCTTTTACATCACAGGGTTTTAATATTATACCTATTTTCCCATCATTCTCCTGAGATAAAGAGTAAGAGTAAGTTGCCAGATTGTTAATACACAGATTATTAAAAATTAACTTGTCGATTTCTTCTTTCTTCTCTATAAACAATGGGTTAACCCTGAGCGGCATGTTGCTTTTTGTATATCCGACAACTACTTTTAAATCATCAATCAGATTACCAATTTTTTCTTTTAGTCTTTCTTCTGTTCCCATTGTTTTTATATTTCTTTAATTCTTTTTATAAAACTGTTGACTACTTTTTGCCATTTTTGTGCTTCCGAGGCAGATACCCACTGATAAGAAAATCTCCTGTTATCTATCCCGATTACAGGAAGAAAATCCTTTAAAATCTCGAGTCTTCTGCGGGCATAATAATTACCTTCGCTGTAATGGCAATCACCAGGATGACAACCTGATACCAGGACACCATCTGCCCCCATACTGAAAGCCTTTAATACAAATAATGGGTTAATTCTTCCGCTGCATGGCACTCTTATAATTCTGATATCCTCAGATTGCCTCAATCTTGCAGTTCCTGCAGCATCAGCGCCGGCATAAGAACACCAGTTACATAAAAAAGCTACTATTTTAACCTTATCGTTCTGTTTTTTTTCTTCAATTTTATTATTGAAATTTTCTAATGATTTTTTTTCTTCCATTTTTAAATAATCTTTACTTTAAATAGTGAAAGCTTTTAATTCTTCCAGCAACATCTCATCATTAAAACCACTCAGACTGATAGCATCTATCGGACACGTTGCCTCACATAAACCACAACCCTTGCAAACTGATTCTATTACCTTAACCGAATTCCTGCCTCTTATCTTTACTTCTTCAATACCCTTATATGGGCATACTATTAAACATTTATTACAGCCTATACATCTTACCTGGTCAACTCTGGCGACAATCGGGTCGGTTGCCAATTCATCTTTTGACATAAGTGCCAGAACCTTACCGGCCGTTGCACTGCCCTGTGCAACGCTTGCAGGAATATCTTTAGGTGACTGGCACGCCCCTGCAAGAAATATACCAGAAGTATTTGTCTCGACAGGTCTTAGTTTTGGATGACTTTCTGTAAAGAAACCAAACGAACCGGTACTGATATTTAATGTTTCAGCCAGCTTCTTATAACCTTCTGAAGGAATCATTGCCGGAGCCAGTACCACAAGATCAGCTTCTATCTCCAGTGATTCCCCCAGGAGTGTATCAGAACCTCTGACTATAAGTTTTTCACCTTTTTTATATATTTTAGCCACTTTCCCTCTGATATACTGTGTTCCATATTGCTGGCCTCTGGTGATAAATTCATCATAATCTTTGCCCGGCGACCTTATATCAGTATAAAAAATAAAAGAAGTAGAATTGGGAAGATGTTCTTTTGTAAGTATTGCTTGTTTTGCAGTGTACATGCAACAAGCTGCTGAGCAATAAGACATTCCTCTGGATTTATCTCTGGAACCAACACAAGATAGAAAAACTACTTTTTCAGGTTCTTTTTTATCTGAAGGTCTTATTATGTGTCCACCCGTAGGACCGGAAGCACACATGAGCCTTTCATACTGTAAGCTTGTTATCACATCGCTCAATTCATTTGCTCCATATTCTTCAAAAACACTGGTATCGAATATGTCTGCACCTGTGGCAACTACAATAGCCCCGACATCTTTTGTTATAATTTCTTCTTTGTGGTTATAGTCAATTGCACCAGCCTGACATGCTTTTATGCATTCATGACATTCCGAGCATATTCCGCAATCCAGACATCTTTGGGCTTCTTTCAATGCTTCTTCTTCATTTAAAGGTAAAACAACTTCTTTAAAATTATTAGTTCTCTGTATATTTTTTAATTTATTAATTTTTACCCTGGCAGATTTACTGAAAGAATCAAGTTCCTCGGCTTTAAAGACTTCATCAGGTTTTAGGTAAACTTCCGATGTCTTTTTTTCCCCAATTTCCTTTATGATATCTTCATATTTTATACCTTCAATATACTTGGCAATTACATCTGCAGCTAATTTCCCATGGGCAATTGCTTCCGTAACAGTGGAAGGCCCCAGCACCATATCGCCACCCGCAAATATACCTTCATCATTTACCAGAAGAATTTCCTTCTTATTTAGTTTTATCCTCTTATCGGGAGTTACTTCAAAATTTCTCTTACCGCCATTTAGATAATCTACATCAGGTTCCTGTCCCACTGCTAAAATTACCATGTCTGCCTGGCTACTGAATTCACTTCCCTCAACTGGTACAGGCCTTCTTCTGCCTCTGCTGTCAGGGGCACCCAATATATTTTTGATTAATGTCAACTTTTCCGCCTTACCATTTTTCCCTTCAATTTTCAAAGGTGAAGTTAAATAATTTAATATAATCCCTTCCTCCAGAGCATCTTCAATCTCCTCATCCAGGGCAGGCATTTCTTCTCTGCTCCTTCTGTAAAATATACTGACTTCACTTGCTCCAAGACGCAGGGCGGTTCTTGCGGAATCTATTGCAGCATTGCCTCCACCAATTACTGCTACTTTTCCGCTTATATTCTCTATTTTTTTAAGTCTGACATCCCTTAAAAACTCAACACCGGAAACGACTCCGTTTAAATCTTCGCCTTTAACTCCTACCGAAACATTCTTATCCGCTCCAGTAGCCAAAAATATTGCATCAAATCCATCGGTATGTCTTAATTTCCATATATCGTCGCTGCTGGTAATTTTCGAATTTGTTGTTATTTCAACTCCCATCCTCTTTATGAGATCTATTTCAAGATCAAGAATTTCCGAAGGCAATCTGTATTCAGGAATTCCAAGCCTTAACATGCCTCCGACAACAGGCATGGATTCAAACACTTTAACGCCAAACCCTTTTATAGCCAGGTAGTAAGCAGCAGTAAGTCCCGCAGGACCTGAACCGATAACAGCAACCTTAGCTGATTTTTTCTCTTCCATTTCCGGTAACGGAATTTCACCAAGACTTAACTCATAATCAGCAATGAATCTTTTCAGATTCATTATGGATATCGGATCATCAACAAGATTTCTGGTACAATTTTTTTCACACAGATGAGTGCAGACTCTTCCGCATATTGAAAGAAATGGATTTTCTGTCCTGTGAAGTTTTAAAGCTTCCTTATACTTTTTTTCTTTTATTAACGCAATATAACCCTGGGCCGGAACATCTGCAGGACAGTTGCTTCTGCAGGGCGCCTTCCCTTTTTTATTTATAAAATAAGCTGAAGGCACTACCTGTACAAACATTTTAGAAATAGCTTTTCTGGAAGATAACCCTGCTTCAAAATTATTCATATAAGATACCGGACAAACCTTCTCGCAATCTCCACAAGAAGTACAGCTTTTTATATTTATATACCTGGGCTTCTTTTTTATGGTAACTTTGAAATTGCCTATGGATCCCTCTACCTTAATTACTTCCGATAAACTAAGCAGCTCAATATTTTCATGCATTCCCACATCCACCATTTTTGGGGATAATATACATGCAGAACAATCAATTGTCGGAAAGGTTTTATCCAGCTGTGCCATCCGGCCCCCAATTGAGGCTTCTCTTTCAACAAGCATTACTTTCAATCCGCCTTCAGCTATGTCAAGACTTGCCTGAATTCCTGCAATTCCTCCGCCAATAACAAGCACATTTTTATTTAATTCAAAATATTTTGGATAGAGCTCAATATGTCTTCTGACTTTATAAACAGCCATTCTGATCAGCTCAATTGCTTTTTGTGTAGCTTTTTCCCTGTCATCATGGACCCACGAGTCATGTTCCCTTATGTTTGCCATCTCAAACAGATAAGGATTTAAATCAACAGACTCTACGGTCCTCATAAAAGTTGTGCCATGAACCCTCGGGGAGCATGAGGCAACTATTACTCTATTAAGATTATGCTCCTTAATAGCCTTTTTGATTTGACCCTGGCCCGGTTCCGAACATGTATATAAATTTGTCTGTGTAAAAACCACCCCATGGAATTTTAAAA
This sequence comes from Actinomycetota bacterium, assembly GCA_023475715.1. The sequence continues at coordinate 1,045 of JAMCVO010000626.1, read as the reverse complement.
CTTCTTTCGCAACTCTTTCTACATCAACAGTCGCACCAATGTTCGAGCCGCAATAACATATAAACACACCGATTCTCAATTAATTTTCCTTCTTTTAACCATTATTTGAATAATATTAAATTTAAATTCTAATCTCCGGTTCGACGAATAATCTATCTATCATGGTATTTTTATATGATAAACCCAGAGCCAGACCTAAAATCTGAGATATATAAAACACTGGAATTCTATAATTCGATTTAAAATATTTATTTATTTGTGATTGCCTTAAATCCAGATTCTGCTGACACAACGGACAGCAAACTATTATACAGTTTGCTCCTGAATCCTGTGCTGCACTTAGAATTTTTTCACTAAGTTCCATAACAATATTTTTATTTGTTAAAGATAATATTGCGCCGCAGCACTCAGTTTTGAAGGGGAAATCTAGACTTTCTATACCCACTTCTTTTAAGATACTTTCCATAGATGTGGGGTTTTCAATGCTGTCAAATTTGGTTACATATCCCGGCCTTAAGAGCACACATCCATAATAACAAACTGGCTTTAGGCTCTTTAAAAGTTCAGACTCTTTAGAATTGGTAATTTCGTCTTTTACCTCCAAATATTTATTTCTTATCTTTTCCTTTATTAAAAATAAATAATGAACTATTGAATAAACTCGAAAATCCAGCTCCTGATTGATATCAAATCCCATATTTTTCAGTTCTTTAAAAACCAAATTCCTCCTGCTATCTTCCAGCTTATTTTCAGGTTTTGCACTGCTGTTTATAATTTTAGATGCAATGAGTAACTTGCAATAACATGAAACACAAGGACACAAAATGTTTTCATAACCCATTTTTTTTGCTAAAAGCAAATTTCTGGCAGAAAGAATAATTGAGAGTTCTTCACTGACATTATGCGCAGGAGTTGTCCCGCAGCAGTTCCAATCATCAATTTCTTCAAATTCAATTCCTAAAAGCTTTAATAAATTTTTCAGGGAAATATTAAAATCCATTGCAGTAGAATTTAGCGAGCAGCCCGGATAATAAGCTGGAAGATA
>JAMCVO010000598.1:847-3300 GCA_023475715.1 Actinomycetota bacterium | reverse complement strand
ATTAAATTTGCCAAGAGTCTTTTCAAAAATTTTTATTAATAATGAAGACTCACCGGTTATTTTGGGAGACCATGGTCTTGGAGGGCCGGTTGGATTTTTTGGTTCACTCAGGAGTTTATTGGGTGAAGTTAATCTTTTTTTAACTTATTATGATAATCCTAAGCTGATTCACGAAATAAATAGTTATTTAACTAATTTTTGGATAAAAATTTTTGAAAAGACTCTTGGCAAATTTAATTTTGATGCCTTTAAGTTCTGGGAAGATATGGCATTTAAAAATGGATCTATGATATCTGAAGACTTATTCAGGGAATTTATGATGCCTTATTATAAAAATTTGATTAATCATTTAAAAAATTTTGGTCTCAAGCACTTTATTGTAGATTCTGATGGCAATTGTAATAAATTAATACCATTATGGATTGAATGCGGCATTACAGGAATACTTCCAACAGAAGTACAGGCAGATATGGATGTTGTAAAGTTAAGGAGAAATTTCCCAAAATTACAAATATTTGGAGGAATAGATAAGAAAGCATTAAGTAAGGATAAAAAACATATTGATGAAGAGCTGCAAAAAGTTGAATATATTTTAAAACTTGGTGGTTATGTGCCATATGTAGATCATTTAGTACCTCCTGATGTTCCCTGGGAAAATTATAAATATTATAGGAATAAGCTGAATAATATTTTGGATTAATTTGAGGTTAATTTGAAAGCTATAATAAAAGAAAAAAAAGGTGTAGATAACATTGTTTATAAAGATGTTGATATACCGGAAATTAGTGAAGATGAAGTATTAATTAAGATAAAAGCTGCCGGTATCTGTGGAACTGATATACATATATTTTACGATGAATATCCCTATTGGCCTCCGGTTATTTTAGGCCACGAATTTTCCGGAATTGTGGAAAAGACAGGTAAGAATATTAAATATTTTAAAGCAGGGGACAGGGTAACTTCAGAGCCTCATCAAAAAGTATGTGGTTATTGTAAATATTGCAGACTGGGCCTTATTCATCTTTGCTCTGAAAAAAGATCTCCCGGATGGGGTATCGATGGTGCAATGACCTCTTATATTAAACTCCCGGAAAAATTACTTCATAAAATTCCGGATAATATTTCTTTTATTGAAGGAGCAGTTATCGAACCGGCTTCAACAGTGGCACATGCAGTAATTGAAAGAGGGAAAATTAAACCGGAAGATTTTACAATTGTAATTGGACCGGGACCAATCGGATTAATTGCTGCCCAGATTGCAAGAGCTGCAGGTGCAAAAAAAGTTATTGTATGCGGAACCGAGACAGATGCTGATTTTAGACTTGTAGTTGCAGGCCAATTAGGTTTTGAGACTGTAAATGTCGAAAAAAGTGATTTAAAAGAATTTGTTTTGTCTAAAACCAATAACCTGAGTGCTGATATAATAATAGAATGCAGTGGAAGCGAAAATGGTATTAATACGGCAATTGATGTCTTATCAAAAAATGGAAAACTTTGTGCAATGGGTATAAGCGGGAAAGAGTATATGAACATAAAATGGAATGGTGCAATATTTAAAGAATTGGAAATTGCTGCTTCCCTTAGTTCTACTTATACTTCATGGAATTATGTAATATCAATGCTTGAAGAAGGCAAGCTGAATTTATTGAAGATAGTTTCTCACAAGTTTCCCTTATCACAGTTTAGAGAAGCGCTTAAACTGGCTATTGATAAACAAGGATTAAAAATTGTATTAATTCCAGACGAGGAGTGGGAAAAATGAAGTTTCAGGGTAAGGCAATGTACTGGAACGGTCCCGATAGCATCACGGAAGGTGAAGTAATCATAGATGAGGTTAAAGATGATGAAGCAATAATTAAGGTATATTATTGTGGAATTTGCGGAACAGATATTTCCATTTTTACCGGTAAACATCCTAGATCAAAACATCCACTGGTACTGGGCCATGAATTTTCAGGTATTATTGAATATGTAAAAAACCCTACATTTGAAAAGGGAAACAAGGTTATAATTAATCCTTTAATTTCCTGTGGAAAATGTTGGGCCTGCAATAATGGTTTACCGTATGTTTGTCAAAATCTAAAACTTGTTGGGATTGACTTTAATGGCGGTTTTGCTACTTATGTAAAAGTTAATATAAAAAATATATTAAAATTACCGGATGATTATGATCTATTATATGCTGCAATTATTGAACCGTTTGCAACTGCTATTCATTCCTTCAATAGATCAAAGCCTGTAAATGAGGATGATTTTATTTTTATTTTTGGCAGCGGGCCCATAGGTTTAGCCTGTGCTTTTTATTTTAAATCTAAAGGATTAAAAAGAATATATATAAGTGAATTAAGTGATTATAGGAGAAAAGTTGCGGAAAAGTTTGGTTTAAATGTTATTGATCCTATATCTGAAGATATATTTCAAAAAGTATCAAAACTTACTTCAGATAAGCTTGC
>JAMCVO010000598.1:0-837 GCA_023475715.1 Actinomycetota bacterium | reverse complement strand
AAATAATGATAGTGGGTGTTAGCCATAAAAAAGTTAATATTGATCTTATGAATGTCAATTTTAAGGAATTATCATTAATTGGTTGCAGGGTATATGACAACAATGATTTTTTGGAATCAATTAATTTTATTGAAGAAAATAAGGGAATACTTAAAAATTTTATTTCACATGTTTTGGATCTTAAGGATCTGAAAGAAGGAATAAACCTGGCAAGGAATGTAAAAAATTCTCTAAAGGTGGTGGTAAAGATTGCCTAAAGTGTATTGCACTGATTACGATTATGCTGATTTAAATATAGAAAAAAATATATATGGCAAATATGGGGTTGAATTTATTCCGCTGCAATGCAAAAGTGAAGACGATTTAATAAGTATGGCAAGAGATGCTGACGGACTCCACAATCAATACTTAAAGATTACTAAAAAGACTTTTGAAAATTTAAAAAATTTAAAAGTAATTACAAGATATGGTGTAGGTTTAGACAGCATAGATCTTGAACAGGCAAAAAATTATAATGTTAAAGTAAAAAATGTTCCCGATTACTGTGTTGATGAAGTTTCCAATCATTGTCTAAGTATGATTTTAGGTTTTTTAAGAAAACTTAAAAGATCTGATTTGATGGTAAGGGATAATATATGGGATTTTAATAAACTCAGACCAATACATGAATTTGGATATTACACTGTAGGTATTATAGGATTCGGTAAAATTGGCAGTGCTTTAGGAAAAAAATTAATATCACTGGGTTTTAATAAAATACTTGTCTATGATATTGACAGGAAAGTCATTGAAAAATTTGAGTTTAAAGATAAGGTTTTTTTCTCAGAACTTGACCAG
>JAMCVO010000194.1 GCA_023475715.1 Actinomycetota bacterium | reverse complement strand
GGAGATATCATTATTCTTTATGATTGCCAAATGGCTACTCCGTCAGCAGAACTGGAAAGAGCATATAATTTATTGGCTTCGAACAAGACTCGGTTTGTGAATGGAACACGTCTTATTTACCCTATTGAAGGGCAATCCTTGCGACAGCTTAATATTATTGCTAACTTAATGTTCGGCAGGCTTTATTCAGGTTTATTGGGGAATAGGGTAACTGATTTGCTGTGTAATATTAAAGCTTTCTACAAAAAGGATTATAAAAAGATGAGGTTGAATAAAGGAGTTTCTAATTTTGATCATAGGTTTGCAGCAGCTGAAAATGAGCTAAAGATTTTGGAATTACCTGTTCATTATAACCAAAAAATCTATTTATCTTCAAAAAGAAAACTATCACTTCGCGCATTACTGCTTTTTACACTGGGGATCAAAGGGTTTCTCAAGCTCCGGGTTTTACCGCTTTTTAGAGCCTAGTTTTTGGACTTACTTTTTGTATATCAGAAAAGCGATATGGGAAAAAGGATATAAGAACGGTTTGGGTAGCTCTACCGACTTATATTTTACTCCTAGATCTTTAAATACAGTTTCCCACTCCAGGATATCTTTAAATGTTAAGGGAATATTCATATTTTTGTTCCGCATCAGATTTGCCAAAATATCAGCTGCTTTCCCGGCCAGGGTGGGTTTATCTTCAAAAATTAATACCCTTTTGGCTACTCTTAAGCCTTCTTTTAATAACTTAATCTGGTTTTCTTTTGACATATGATGCAAGACGTCATTGAATAGACAACTTTCATATTTGTTATTTGAAAACGGGAGCTTGTCTTCTTTTTTCATATAAATAAAAGGAATATCTTTGGTTAGATAACTTAAAATATCGCACCCGGTAATTTTAATCCCAAAATATTTTAAGAGCTGTTCTGAAATTATTCCATCTCCGCATCCCACATCCAAACATTTCTCATTCTTTTTAAGCCAAGGATGGTAAGCTTTGACTATTAGTTTAAGGCGTATTCTGGATGTGATCTCTATCAGGTTAGACATTTTTATAATTTAGATTATTCTTAAATAATTTAATGCTTTCTCTATTGGGATGTAAAATGTTTGGCCCGAACTTATTTTGAAATTTACTAACATCAAGCCATGGGTTTTTTGGACGGGGGGACCTATTTTTTAGTAAGCCAAACTTAATCGGTTGAACGAGTTTTGTATCTAAACCAAATTCCTCTGCTAAACTTGTAGCAAACTCAAAAGGGGTAACCCAATCAGTGGAGGCGATATGAAAAATTCCTTGAGCTTTATTCTGAATTAATTGTCTGAGGGCTATTGCAACATCGTTTATATAAGTGGGAGTAATTTTCTGATTTTCAATAGCTTTCACCTTGTGTCCTTTGAGGAGTTGAGTTAGAAAGAATCGAGTAAAATCGTTTTTTACCCTTAAAGTCTAAATCAGAAGTGTAGGTCATCTCAATTCTGGCTATGCAATAAGAACAACCGCTTTTTTTAACAAACTCTTCCCCAAAATATTTTGTTTGTCCGTACCAGTTAATTGCATCTGGTTTATCGCTTTCTTTGTAGGGATTAGTTTCTTTCTTCCCACTAAACACACAGTCGGTTGAGATCTGAATTAAGTGTTTTCCTGTTTTTCTGCAGATTTTAGCTAAATCTTTTGCAAATCTTGCATTTAATTTATACGCAATTCCATCCAATTTACCTTTTTCTTTTTCAGACTTGTTGACATCAGCAAGTGCTACAAAATTAATCACAACAGAAGCGTCAGAATCTAGTAAATACCGGTTAAGCCGATTAACATTTAATACATCTAACTCTGAATGGTTAGGAGATATAGTATTAAAAAACTCTTCGTTTAGCTTGCAAAAATATGAACCTAGGAATCCACTTCCCCCTAGAACTAAAATTTTCTCCTTCTTTTTCATTGCTTTATTATACTCAGTTTCTCTCTTGCTGTACTTGTAATATTTATCAAATTATCCTGGCCTTCAAGGCGGAATGCATAGATGTTATCTATTGGAACCGGTTTTAATGGTCTGTCAAAGTATGGCGCAAACGATTTACCGTCAGTAACTGCTGAAATGACATTTTGCCAATTATCCATAATTGCCGGAATCTTTTTAGGATTCTGGATGTTATATAGTAAAGCTATATGATAATCAAGACCAAAGCCTAAACTGTCATGGAGAATTGTGCCATTTGTTCCGTCGTTTTCCAAATAAACAACAAGAGGCTGTTTTGAGTTGACAGCTTCTGGTATTGACGGGACAGCAGACCATATTTTATTGCTTGTTTGCTGATTGTGGTAACTTAGCAGGTTTCCTATATATTTTTGTGATTCTTGGATATGTATCACTATCAGTATTAGTATTGTGCTAAATAGTAGTAGTTGTTTCTTTGTAGTTTTACCTAAGCTAATGATAGTTGCAAGCATTAATGCGATTCCTTCTGCAGATACGATTAAATATCTGTGTGAAGTTGCCATAACCATATCAGGAGATATTAGCCAGCTAAATATAAAAGATAAAAATGTCCATGATAATGCTATAAATATAGTAGTGGAAGCTTTGTCTTTTTTTAAATTATACAGAAAAATAGCAGATGCAATTAAAAGAGTATAAAGGCCTATTAATATAAGATTTGCAGAAGAGGCAGAAAGAGTAGTTTTGTTATTTTGATAAATAATAGCTGAAGCAAGAACGCATAAAAGCGCTAAAAGTGTTAATTTAAGGTATCTTCCTGTACTGTAGCATTTGATTGTTTGCAAAAGGAATAATCCAGAAAATAAAAATATAAAAAACAAAGTAATCAATATATTTCCTGATAAAAAGGGTGATGTATCAGGTATTAGTATTTTACCTACTGTTAAGACAGGATAAAAAAGAAAATCAGTGTGGCCCTCGGCAAAGAGCTGCTGCATTTTATTCACATTGTTAACTATGTTTATGATGCCTCCGCTAAATATTGTGCCTTTGGAATCGGGGAAAGCAATAGTTTTGCTAATAAACAAAAAAGCTAGTAGAAATATAGATACTGCTAGAAAAGATTTTTTTACATTTTTAATTGTAAAGTTTTGATACAGCCAAAATAATTCCAATAAAAAAATAAAGACAAAAAACCCTGTCATGCGATTGGGAGCAGCTATATGTGCTAGATAAAAAGTGATTAGTGATAGTATTAGGAAGTGAACTTTTCCATCTGTCTTGAATTTTAAGTAGCAGTAAAGACAAATATTAAAAAAGGTAATCGATAAATAAACTGTCATATTAAAGACCCAATTGGTGGTATCTAGCCC
>JAMCVO010000017.1 GCA_023475715.1 Actinomycetota bacterium | reverse complement strand
AAATTTACATTATTTAAACAGGCGGACATGGAAAATTAGCAAGAATTTCATACGAGCTCATTTTGGCAAATGAAAAAAATGATGATATGTCTGGCTTTTTATCATCGCAAAATCAAATAAAAGGAGCATTAACTGAAATTTGGGATTTTTTAAATCCTTCGGAAAAAATATATTTAAAAGAAATACCGGATACTGAAAACGCCTATTTAAATAATGTAAATTTGGTATCAAATAAAGAAATAACCATCCCGCTTTTGGCAGATTTTATAAAAGAGGCGATAATAGAAAAAGCTACAAAAATAACTTTTGATGAGGCGACAAATGAGATCTTAAAAGGAAATGAGCCAATAACAAATATTCTCTCACCTTCTGAATTCAGGCTTTTAAAATTTTTAATATTAAATCAGGATAAGGTTTCTGAAAAAGAAGAGGTTATAGAATCCGTTTGGAAAAATGCAAAAACGCAGGAAGGCGTGACCGATCAAGCATTGGATCAGATAATTTACCGCCTAAGGAAAAAAATTGAAGAAGACCCCAACAATCCTACTCATATCCAAACCGTAAAAGGCCGGGGATTCAGATTCAGCGAATAAGTTCTCTTGCTTTTCTTTTTGTATTTGGTATACGATAAATATGTGAAAAAACTTTTTGCTGTTTTATTTTTACAGTTATTTTTGTTAGTAATAATTAGTTCAAAGGCATATGCTGCTTCCCCTACGTGTACTTTTGATCAAGCACCTACCTTAAACACTCCATCTCAAATTCTTTTAAAGGCAACTATTACAAATCCTGCAGATAATCATAGGGTTGTTCTCCGTCTTTATAATGATGTATGGACTGATTATCAAGAAGTTTCGTTAAAAGAAGGTTGTCATCCAAAAAGTGAATTTCAACAAAACACAGGAGTGTCGCTAGATCTTAATCAAATACTGCCGCCTTATGGCGGAGACTCATCAAAAATAAAAGAACAGCTATATCCTGATGGTCAATATTATGTAGAAGTAAGAGATGGATGTGTTTGGAAAGGCATTAATGAAGCAAAAGCATGCGCAGGAAGCTTCACTATTACAAATGGAGCAATCGGCAACTGGAACGATTCGTTTGATTTAGATAGAACAACTACACCTAAGGCCAATATATTAAATTCACCATGCAGTAAATGGGAGGATAGCACCAATAAGGATGACCCAGGAAAATGCCTAAGCGTGAAGACAGGACTAGGAGAAATTGGAACAGAACTTCCTACGTTTATAGGATTTATTTTCCGCATAGTTCTGGGTTTTGCCGGGATAGCCGTATTTATTCTAATTGTCGTTTCAGGCTACATACTTATGACATCAGGCGGAGATAAAGAGAAGGTCCAGGCGGCAAGGGAAACAATAACATCGGCAATCATTGGATTTGTTTTCTTATTACTCTCTCTTGCAATACTACAATTTATCGGATTTAGTATTCTTAGAATTCCCGGATTTAGTCAATAAAATGGATGTAAATTCTTTAATCCAAACACTCTCAAAAGAAAACGGTATTCCGACAGGAAGCGTAATAACTCCTCTCATTGAAAATACTTATACCTTATTAATTAGTGTCGGAATCATTGCTTGTTTAATATTTATACTAATTGGTGGAATTTCCTGGGCATCTTCAGGCGGTGATAAGACAAAAGTTGAAAAAGCGAGAAAAACACTAACTTTTGCAATTATTGGCCTTGTTGTTATTCTTTTTGCAATTGGAATAATCCAGATTGTTGGATCATTATTTGGAATTCCCGGATTTCAATTTTTCCAAAAAAGGTCAGCGGGCGGCCCCATACCCAATCAATATTAAGGTCTTGACAAAAATTAAAAAACATGTATTAATAAATGTAATGAAGAAATTAGCTTTGATTACAGGATTTATATCTCTATACTTATTACAAGCCCAAAAAGTTCTTGCAGTTGATCTTAACTCTGGCGGATTTTCATTGGTACAAAATGACCCAGGAAATATCATTATTTTTATAATAAGGTTGCTTGTATTTGCAGGTATCGTAGTTGCCTTAATTTTCTTGATTCTTGGTGGTATTCAGTGGATACTCTCAGGAGGAGATAAACAAAAAGTTGAAGCCGCAAGAAATCATATAGTTGCAGCAATTATCGGATTAGTAATAATAGTTTTAGCCGTAGTCATATTAAATGCAATCGGACAATTTCTAGTTGGGCAAGATCTAAGTAATCCAAAACTACCCAGCCTGAAAAATCCTACTGGCAACTAATAGCTTGCATCTCTTTTTTCTTTTTCATACAATGTTTTTATGGATATCGGAACTAAAGCCTGGGGAGACTGTGTAAAAAATCCAATTCCTAATGGAAATAATGCTGAAGGAGCAGCTACTTTTGCATGCCTTCAACCACTAATTCAAAACATCATTAATGTCTTATTCTTTTTTTCAGCAATTGTTGCTGTTTTTTTTATAGTTCTTGGGGGGATAAAGCTTATAACCTCTCAAGGCGATAAGGAAAAAGTAGCATCCGGTCAAAAAACCTTAACTTTTGCAATAGCAGGCCTTCTTCTTATTGCTTTTGCCTACTTCATATTAAATTTTGTTTTAAATTTTCTTGGTGTTGATATTAGCCGGGTAAATAGCCTCCCAACAGGAAACTAAAGATTTTTCACAAAAAATCACATAAACAAATAATATTGACAACAAAAGGCTTTTTGTTCTATTGTTAAATAGATGGATAATACTCAAAATTTCAGCACATTAAAAGAACAACTGGTAAAAGATTTAACCGATCTTCTTATTTCCTCACTTGAGAACGAAACAATTGAAGTTGATGAGTCAAAAGCCGCTGCACAATTTATACTTGATAAAATTGATATCTGTCAAAATAATGATGACCTACTTAAATTTTTAGAAGATTTATCTGCAAAGTGGAGTATTTTTTCTAATCAGATTGAAATTTTTAAAACTCAAAAAGAGACCGAGCAGAAAGCATCTGAGATTCAAAGCGAACTGCAAGATTTGAAAGGAGTAAATCAAAATGGCTGAGATAACATCAGTACCCGAAATTACCCCCATACCCCAAACAAATCAACGGGAAGCCTTGGTGGTTGGAGGAAATACTGAAAAACTGACAAAAATAATTGAGCGCCCAAAAGGTGTAAGGGAACCAACCGGGGAATCAGCCAAAAGAAAAGAATTATTAGCTACCCTTGCCTTACGGAAAAAACAAGGAGCAACTCCTAGGGAACTTCTTACTGTTATGGCAAGAGAAAGATTTTCGCAAAATGATAAGGAATCTCTTGTTTCAAGTTTTGGAG
>JAMCVO010000209.1 GCA_023475715.1 Actinomycetota bacterium | reverse complement strand
AATAGATTCCCAGCCGCTAAGTTCACTTATGGCAGTAAAAGATTTCCTTGATAATATTTCAAAACACAAGCAAAAAAGAGACAAGATACAGGAAGAAAGAAAAAGGGATGATAAGTCAGTATTTAATTATTTTAAGGGACAGTTTCTTTCAGTATCAGATGACAAAAATTATCAGCAGCATCAGATTGAACTTTTAAAAACACTTGGCATATATGAAATATTTACTAAAAAATTAAAAAGGACGATCCTTATAATTTCTGACGAGATAGTGGCACCTGAAATGGCCGGGCCTGCCATCAGGGTCTGGAATTTTGCAAGAACTTTATCAAAATACATGAATGTCATTCTTGCCATACCTAATGAATCAGATTTTCCTCAGATGGAATTCGAGATTGTAAGATACACAGATGACCTGTCAATAGCAGGTTTATCAGCAAGAGCAGATATATTATTATTCGGAGGAGCAATATTCAGCAAATTCAAAAGCCTGAAAAATATAAATAAATACTTTATTTTAGATATTTATGACCCATATAACCTGGCAACTCTTGAGGAGTATAAGAATAAACCTATTGGTGAACAAATTGAAATGAATAAGTTTGTGGTAGAGGTTTTAAATGAGCAGCTCTATTATGGAGATTACTTTATCTGTGCATCTGAACGGCAGAGGGATTACTGGCTCGGGATGCTTTCAGCCTTAAGAAGAGTAAATCCTGTTACCTATTATGCAGATGCCACGTTCAGGAAAATGATAGATGTTGTACCATTTGGTCTTCCCGAAAACAAACCAGTACATACAAAGGATGTTTTAAAAGGGGTAGTCAAAGGTATAGAAAAAGATGATTTTGTGGTTTTATGGGGAGGCGGGATTTATAACTGGTTTGACACAATTTCACTCATAAAAGCGATGAAAATAGTTTTGGGAAAAAGAAAAGATATCAAGCTTTTCTTTTTGGGAGTAAAACATCCTGATCCGATGGTAAAAGAACTTACTTTAGTAAATGAAACAGTTAGTCTGGCAAAAAGCCTCGATGTTTTTGAAAAAAATGTGTTTTTTAATTTTGGATGGATCAAATATGATGAAAGACAAAACTACCTGGCAGAGGTAGATGCCGGTATAACTACTCATCCCCTGCATATTGAAACAAGATTCTCATTCAGGACAAGAGCACTTGATTATATGTGGGCAAGTCTTCCGATGATTTCAACCGAAGGTGATTTTTTCAGTGATTTAATCAAAGAAAAAACCCTTGGGTTAGTTGTGAGAGAAAAAGATCCTGAAGATATTGCAAATGCCATAATAAAACTTGCGGAAGACAGGGATTTTTATATTAAATGTGTTAATAATATATCGGAAATTACTAAGGATTATACGTGGGATAAGGTATGTGAACCTATTTTAAAGTATTGCATGGACCCGGTAAAGAGCTCGAAAAGAAAAGATACTCCGGATGAAAATATTCAAAATTCCTCTGCGGTTGGCAATAATTCGGGACAAAGAAAGGGACTTGCCGGGAAATTTTTTTCCCACTTGTTTCATAGCGGCCCCAAAAAAACCATTAAGTATGTTAAAAATTATCTGAGCGGCAGGTAATTTTTCAATTTATTATTGAAATTTCTAAAAGAGATAATTTTGAAGCTTATTTCTTAGCGGATAAAAGAAAAAATTGGATAAAAATACAGACAACTGTTCAAGAAAAGATACAAATATAAAAATTCCTCAGAACAATGAAGGGAACAGGAAAAAGAGAAGAAACCTGGTATTGAAGATAATAAATATTGTAATAGTAGTCGGGTTTGGAATTTTTCTTGTAGTATTTCTTTTAAAGGGCATAAGTCTTGCTGATATCAAAAATGCTATCGTGAATTGTTACAAGCCTTCATTAATATCTGCTTTTATGATTATTCTTATAAGCGATATTTTCAGGGCTTATAGAAAGCAGCTTCTTGTTGGCACAGATAAGATAAGGTTTTTCGATATGTACCTTATTGCCTTAATCAGAAATGCTTTTACTATGGTTCTTCCTGCAAGGACAGGAGAAATATCTTACGTTTATGTTTTAACAAAAAAATTCAAATTTCCTGTTGAAATAGGGATTTCAACTCTTGCTTTAGTGATGGTTTTTGATCTGGCTATCGTTTTTTCTCTTATAGTCATAGGCATAATAATAGTCTGGATTACTCTGGGATTCGGGAGTATGTCAATTTCTTCATGGCCAATAATTTTAATTGCAGGCATTCTTTTAGTGGTTTCGCTTCTTTTATTATTTTATCTTTCCGTAATAATTAAATTTTTTATCAGGCTGGTAAATAAGTTGATGGTAAAAACCAGGGTTGGCAGAAACAAAGCAATGCAATATATTTATAAAAAGCTTCAGGATATAGATATAAGCATTGAAATAATTAAACAACGAAAAATATATGGTCAGGTTTATATATATTCAATCATTTGTAGAGTTCTTAAATTTGCTGCATATTATATGGTTATACATGCTATCCTGAAACCGATGGGATATGGGTTCTCAAGCCTGAATTTCCTGATAATATTTCTTGCTACTGTTGTTGCGGAAATTTCCGCAGTGCTTCCTACGCATGCACTTGCAGGATTCGGGACATACGAAGGAGCATTTGCACTTGCATTTGTTGCGTTGGGATTTCCTAAGGAGTTGTCAATAACAGTAGGTTTCAGCTACCATATAATAATGCTTTCATTCTCCGTGATTCTGGGAGTGATTTCAATGATAGTAATCAGCATGCCTTTTTATAAAATTAAAAGTAAAAATCCCCAGGTATAGAGTACGGGAAATCTTTAGAGTGAATTAGAGCCGGCAAGCGCTGCCGCTCTTTTTTTATCGATGTAAGGTCTTAATGCATATATTATGCCGCCGGCTATACCCGGAATTAATATCATGATCAATATTGCTATGGAAACAATGGTTGCTATATCTTTCTGACCTCCGAGTGCCCCAACCAGAACAACAAAAGTACCTTCCCTTACACCGATTCCGCCGATTGATATCGGAATCATTGAAAGTATCCCGCAAAGTTGAACTATGAAAATATAGGAAAGAAGTGATAGCTTGGCAATTCCGAACCCTGCACCTGCAAAAGAGTAGTTAAGCGTAAAAGCGAACTGAAGAATTAAGCTTAAAACAATTGTAAAGAGTAAAATCTTTTTATATTTTCTAAACCCTTTGAAGGTATCATACATCTGCTTTAATTTAGCTTCCCATCTGTGAAGAAATTTTAATTTTCTGAATAGTTTATTAAGTCTGAAAGCATTATTATATGGTAGCTGAAACCT
>JAMCVO010000287.1 GCA_023475715.1 Actinomycetota bacterium | reverse complement strand
TTTTAATGCAGTTTGGCTTCTGGCTATCCCGAATTCTTCCAAATTATCTCCAAGAGCAAATAGAATAATAATTATAGTAGCTTCTTCAAACTGCCTTAAATAAAATGCGCCTATAGCAGCAATTGTCACTAATAGGTTTATAGTGGATAGTTTTTGTTTAATTAAACTTTTAAATGCACTTACGAAGACTTTTCTTCCAAAAATAATAATTATTATTAGAAATATAAGAAGTTCAATCCGCAAAGAGGCATGGATAGAGAAATAAGACAAAACAAGAAATGAAATAATTATTATAAGTGCTACCTGTAACCAGCAAAACTTAACATTCTTAAATAATTCTTTCAATTATAAACCCCCATCTTTTTACTTTGAAATTATCTGATTAACTTATAAGAACAATTCTATTTTTCCTCAACGTGTTTTAAACCTTCAGCAAAAAGATTAGCTATATGTTTATCATCAAGAGAATAGAAAACCATTTTTCCTTCTTTTCTATATTTTACCAATCTCATATTCCTTAATATTCTCAATTGATGAGAGACAGCTGATTTTGTCGTCTCCAGTAACTCTGAAATTTCACATACGCAAAGTTCTTGTACAAGTAATGCAGAAATTACTTTAACTCTGGTCGTGTCGGAAAGAACCTTAAATATTTCAGAAAGACGCTCAATTGTTGTTTCAGATTTTAACTTTTTTTTAACATTGGATATTTTTTGTTTATCAATCCAAGTAATCTCACAAATTGTTTCATTATTTTTCATTATATTTATCCCTCCAGATATATAATAATTGAGTAATTATTCAACCATTATATTTGGAATAATATCATTTGTACATAAATTGTTGGAATAGGTTGGAATAAAATTGAAGCCATAAAGCATTATTTTAAGAACAGAAAATAAATAAGAAATAATATTTACTGGGAGTGAAATAGAAAGCGACAACCTGGCAATCAAGGAAGTCTGCTATGCATACCATTCATAACCTATAAATAAATTTAATCTTCTTTTATTACTGGGATCTAAACATTATTTATCAATTTTTCCATTCTTTACTTTAAATATAATTTCAGCTTTTTTTGCCAGCTTATCATTATGGGTTATAATGACAATGGTTTTTCCTGATTTATGAATTTTAAAAATGTGATCGAAAACTTCAGCCTCGGATTCCGAATCAAGATTTCCAGTCGGTTCATCCATAAGAAGAATATCAGGGTCATTAGCCATTGCCCTTACTATAGAGACCCTTTGCTGTTGGCCGCCTGATAGTTCTGATGGCTTTGCATTTTTCTTATCCATAAGTCCTACTATAGCCAAAAGCTCTCTTGCTCTTTTTTCTTGTAATTTTTGAGGGATTTTGGAAGACATCATGGCAACTTCAATATTTTCCTCTGCAGTAAGATTTTGTAATAAATTAAAAAATTGAAATACAAATCCAATCTTTTTAGATCTTAATTCTGAAAGCTGACTATTATTAAACCCGGTTATGTCAATGCCTTCAATAAAAATGCTACCTTCTGTGGGTTTATCCAGCCCGCCAATAAGATGTAAAAGAGTACTTTTACCATGTCCTGATGGGCCAAGTATACATGAAAAGCTGCCTCTTGGTATTTCAATGTCAATACCGCGTAATGCCTTTGTCTTAATCTTACCTTTGTTATAAATTTTTACCAATTTTTCAGTTTTTATTATAATGTCATTCATAACTTATAGCCTCCACCGGTGTAAGTTTCGAAGCTCTCCAGGCAGGATATACACCTGCCAGTATCGCAATAACAACAGAAAATATAAGTGAACCCAATATAAGGTTAAAATTAATGCTCAGTTTTAAGCTTGCGCTACCTATAAGGGCAGTAAATTCATTTTGAGATATATACGGGTTTAAAAGATATGAAAATAAAATCCCCAAAATAATACCGATGATACCTCCCAGAACACCATAAAATCCCGACTCGAGTATAAACATTTTAAATATGGTGCTTCTTTTGAATCCTATTGCTTGAAGAATCCCTATTTCCCGTTTTCGTTCATAAATAGCCATCATCATCGTATTGATTATTCCAAAAGCTGCCGTTAAAAGGGCAATAGCAGCAATAAGCTGTAGTGTAAGATTTACGGTACCTATTATTGATAAGACAGAATTTAGTAGCTGCTTATCAGACGAAACTGCCACATTTGCATTTTCTTGTATTTTAAGGATATAGGTGTCTATTTTTGATATGTCATCAACTTTTACTGATATAAATGATACATTGTCTTTAACTCCATAAAGCTTTTGGGCAATATCAAGGGGGATAAAAATAGCAACGTCATCTTTCCCGCCAGTTTCTTTCAAAACACCTTTTACAGGAAAATCTTTACCCCTTATAGTAAGTTTATCAGAGGGCTTTAATTTAAATTGTTGTGCTATTCCAGAACCCAAGACAATAACTTCTTCATCCGGTAAAGTAAAATATTGCCCCTCTTTTATATCCCACTTTTTAAAAGTTTTCATATCATCAGGAATTATTCCTATAACTGAAACGGGATTATTTTCAATGGCAGTTTTTTCAATAAGATATGGAACGGCCGTAAGTCCTTTTATGGCCGAAATTTTACCGACTACGTCACTGGGTATTGCTTCAGGCAGCTGCTCACCAGTTAAAACAGAAATTTGTTCATAGGCACACCAGCCTTTTGGTGTTACAACCAGGTTTGCCCCTAAATCACTTGCTTGTTTTTTAACTTCACTCTGAAGGCTGCCACCAAGTAATAAAAGGACAACAAAAGAAGTTATACCAATTACAATACCAACAAGGGTAAAAATAAAACGTCCTTTCCTTCGCGCAATATTTTTTAAGATAAGCTTCGTTAAGTTCATTTACTGACCCCCTTTTAAAATATTCTTACGCAAAACTTCGTATTTTGTTGCCACGAACATGATATTATTGCCACTTCCCGAAAAGCTTCCAGTAACATTTATTTCCTCTTCTGGTTTGGGCAGCTCACCGCCGTCATATTTTATAGGCAGGTAAAACATTCCGCAGTTTATTGACTGACAGGCCAAAACCTCTGCTGTGTCAACTATGGCAAAGATTTTTGCATCATTATCTAATACCCCAGCCATAACGCCATTAATTGTTATGGTGCCTTTAAAAGCTGCGGGGTCTGATTGAATGTCACTTACATTTAGAATTTGTGTAACCTGTGTATTAGCTTTTTTATCAACAGAGGATCTATCGCAGCCATAGATTAAAGCAGACAAGATTACTAAAAATACGATAATAATAAGACCAAGATATCTTTTCATTTAAAAAGCCTGTTACTTCTT
>JAMCVO010000409.1 GCA_023475715.1 Actinomycetota bacterium | reverse complement strand
AGGGATTAATTTTTTTACTGCTCGGATTTTGTCTAATGCAGTTGGCGCGATATGTGGAATGGTTGAGGCATACCTTGAAGAGAAAATAGAAGATTATAGTGCTGGTAAGATCCTCATTGCCCTATCTATGATGGGTACTACTACTCAAGGTGCTCTGAGGGCAAAGACCCTGCTTGAAGAAAACGGATTTCAGGTAATTTCCTTTCATCAAAACGGAACTGGTGGAATTGCAATGGAGGAAATGATAGGAGATGGAATTTTTCAGGGAGTTTTTGATTTAAGCTTGCATGAAGTAGGAGACCGTGAACTGGGAGGATTGCATGGTGCGGTGAAACCGATTCGTTTAGAAACAGCAGGGGAAAAGGGCATCCCTCAAGTAGTTGTACCAGGTTGTTTGGTTTATTATGTAGCGGGTCCGGTAGGCAGCCTGTCTTCTGAGACGAGAGAAAGAAAATATTTTATACATAGCCCTCAGCTAACATTAGTCAGGGCTACACCACAAGAGTTGGCCCATATCGGCAAGATAGTGGCTAAAAAATTGAATTTAGCAAAAGGTCCATTAAAAGTATTTATCCCTCTTAAAGGGTTTTGTTCTCCAGATAAAGAAGGTTCAGAATTATTCGATCCCGAAGGAAATAAAGCTTTTATTACTTCCCTCAAAGAAGACTTAGGCAAAAATATTCCTATTATAGAAGTAGATGCCCATATCAATGATCCGGAATTTATTGATTTGGCGATAGAAGAATTTATAAAAATGATGGCTAAAAATAAAAAAGAATAGGCACCGATTAAGATCTTGGAAAGGTAAAATTATGAAAGCAATGGTGCTCAAAAAATTTTGTAATCCGTTGGAGCTAGTTGATATACACATGCCTGTTATTGGTCCTAAAGAAGTATTAATAAAAGTTCATTTCTGTGGATTATGTGGAACTGATTTAAAGATTTTATCTGGTAAAATCAAAAATTTAAAAACTCCTTTGATAATGGGGCATGAACCAGCAGGAATAGTAGAGAAAATAGGTTTTGAAGTGTCTAATGTAAAACCGGGGGATCATGTGGCAACAGCTTTTTATGTTACCTGTGGCATATGTGATTTTTGTAGAACTAATCAGGAAAGTTTATGTATAAACTTTGGTGGAAGGCCTGGTTTTGAATTTGATGGCGGATTTGCAGAATATTTAAAATTGCCGGCAACTAATGTTTTTAAAGTTTCAAATGAGATTCCCTTAAATCATGTAGCTTTGTTAACTGATTGTTTGTCAACAGTATGGCATACTGTATGGCGTAAAGTTGAACCAAAGCCTGGTCACAGTGTGTTAATAATTGGAGCAGGTGGCCTCGGAATACATGCAGTTCAGTTTATAAAAATAATAGGAGCCTATGCAATAGTTGTTGATATAGTAAAAGAAAAGTTAGATCAGGCTAAAAAGTATGGGGCAGATATAGTAATTAATTTCAAAGAAAAAGAATTGGTAAGTGAAATTAATAGGATAACCAATAATTGCGGAGTGGACTCAGTATTAGAATTTGTAGGAATTCCGCAAACAATAGAAAAAAGTTTAAAATGTTTAAAACGTGGAGGAAAGTTGGTACTAATTGGCTATTCGCCCGAAGAACCTTTTATAGTAGATTCAATGGATGTTGTTCTTACAGAAAAAATTATAATGGGAAGTAGAGCTAATACTAAGCAAGATCTAGTTGAGACAATTAGGTTCTTAGAGCAGGGGAAAATAATTCCTGTTATTACTGATTATTATAAATTGGAGGAAGTAAATACTGCCTTAGATGATTTAAGAAATAATAAGATATTAGGACGTGCTATAATTGAAATAGTTTAGCAAACAGTTACCCGGTTATTATTATGGAAGTTTGAAAATATGAAAAAATATTTAAAAGAAGAGACAATGATATAGATGAGTAAAGTTTTATTAGCCCAGGAAATTCATAAAGATGCTTACCAGTTTCTAAAAGATAAGGGGTTTGAAATAGTAATATCTCCATCTCCCAATGACGAAATTATAAGAAATTATATACAAAACGCAGATGCAATTATCGTAAGAACAGCCACAAAACTGAGCAGATATACAATTTTCTCAGCGGATAATTTAAAGGTAATAGCAAGAACAGGAGCAGGCGTGGACAATGTTGACGTGGCTGCTGCATCTGAAAGAAATATACCTGTTTGCAATACTCCTGAAGCCAATACTGATAGTGTTGCCGAGCATACCCTGGCTTTTATACTGGCTCTTTCAAAATATTTAAATAAGATGGATTATGCAGTAAGAGCAAACAATTTTGCCGCAAGAAACAGCTATTTGCCTATAGACTTGGGAGGCAAGACCCTTGGACTGGTTGGATTCGGCAAAATAGGAAGAAAAGTTGCCGAAAAATGCAGCAATTGTTTTGATATGAAAATAATGTTTTATGATCCTTATATTTCAAATAATGACGATTTTGGATTTTCCTATGTTCAAGCTGCGAGTATTGAAGCCATATTTGAAAATTCAGATTTTATAAGTATACACATGCCATATAGCAGAGATAACCATCATCTCGTAAATAAAAATCTCCTGGACAAAATGAAAAACACATCCTTTATCATAAATACTTCAAGAGGTGGAATTATCGATGAGAATGATTTGGCTGAAGCACTTTCAGACGGAAAAATTGCTGGTGCTGCATTGGATGTTTTTGAAAATGAGCCACCGCAAGCTGATAATCCGTTATTGAAACTTGAAAATATTTTCTTATCACCCCACTCTGCTGCACTGACTAAAGAAAGCGCAAGAAGAATGGCAATGCATGCTGCAGAAGGTGTTGCAGATATTCTTAGAGGTAAAAATCCAAAGTGGGTTTTCAACAGAGATAAAATTAAGATTTAAAATATTTAAAGAATTAATGGATAGATAGCAAATGAGATTTTTAGGAGCTAATCCGGTTTTATTTAAAAGTTTTAATTAATGAATGATTTTAAATAAATTTTTAAAATTTGAATATAAAAAAGCAGGTTAAAAAAATGATTGAAAAAACAGTAAAAGAGTTTGATCACCTTGATATAGCCGTAAATAGTGTAGGCATCCCAGGTTCAAGAAGTTTGAGTATCTTGCCTTGCTTGAAAATGTTCTAAAAAAACAGAAAATAAAAAGAAATATTTTAATGCTAAAGTTGAAAAATCAGGGGAAAAAATTGCAGGATAAAATAATAAGAAATGAATTTGAAGAGTATATTGTGTCTTCAATAAAGGGATATAACAAGGACATAGTTTATCCTGATGGTGAAGACATAAGACTTGCTCATGCTTTAAAAATATT
>JAMCVO010000665.1 GCA_023475715.1 Actinomycetota bacterium | reverse complement strand
TCAATATGGTTTTGCTATAAGGCATAGTGGTGCCCCGGCAGGTGTTATGGACAAAAGTTTGCCAATTCTGCATGCGTTTGGTGGGCGGTTATACTCTCCGGATGGAAAGGTAGCTTCAGGTTATATTAATTCTGCTGAAAGTGTGGCTGCTTTCCAATTTCTCAGTGATCTTGTTTATAAGTATAAAGTATCAAGCGTTGAGCTTCCTATACCAGAAGATGCCTTTGGTCAAAAATTAGCCGCATCGATTTATAGAGAGTCTCACATGATTGATTATCAGAAAAAAAATTATAATTTGATTGCAGGTGAGGATTTTGCTTTTGCAGCACTTCCAAGTGGCGCAAAAACACCAGGAATATGTGTAACTTCCTTGACTAATATGGTTTACAAATTCGCTCCTGATGCGAATAAAGAAATGGCCTGGGAATTTTTGAAGTTTATGCTTGAACCTGAAAATGATTGGAAAATTTCTTTAAGTACTGGTGGCATGCCCCTTGATAAAAGTTTATGGGTTTCAGAGAAGGATACCTTGTCAAAAAGAGCTGATTTTAAAGCATTGGAAGAGATGCTTCAGCGCGATCCTATTATCTATGATTCTCCAGTATATAATGCACTTGGGGTCCCAGTAGGAATAGCAGTTCAAAATATATTATTTTATCAGAAAGATGTCAAGGCAGAGTTAGATATAGCGGCAAAAGCTATGGATAATATTTTAAACTTATATTATTCAACTAAATAAATGAAAGACTTGTAATAAAATTGGGCTCTTATCAAATCAAGATAAGAGCCCAATTGCGGAGAAATATTTTACAGAAAATATACAATATACTTTACTTATATTAATCATAATTTTAAAGATTGGATATAATGAGAAATGTTAGCTTAAGAAGGCGACAGATGATGGTTGGATATTTATTTATCTCACCATTTGTTTTCTTTATATTGGCTATTAACATAGGACCGGTTGTATATTCTTTTATAAAAAGTTTTTTTTCATATTCACTAGTAGGAGCAAATCATTTTGTAGGTTTCGATATTTACAAGGGTGTGTTTACTGATCCTATTTTTTGGAATAGTCTTAAAAATACTGGATTATTTGCTATAATAAGTATTCCTATTGAAATTACAATTGCATTATTTGTAGCAGTTTTATTCAGTTACAATATAAATAGTAAGTTCAAAACAATTTTTAAAGCAATTTATTTTTTACCTATAATAACTTCATTTGTTGCATCAGGATTTGTCTTTAGATGGGCGTATGATACAATGCATGGTCCTTTAGATCAAATCTTGGTTAACATGGGTCTTCCAAAAATTATGTTTCTAACAAATATGCATACCGTCATACCCTCAATAGCGGTAGTACATATTTGGATGAGAATAGGGTTTGCAATGATCATATTTCTTGCTGGACTTGAAGGAATACCAAGAATTTATTATGAAGCAGCTATGATTGATGGTGCATCCAGGTGGAAGATGTTTTGTAAAATAACGCTTCCTCTTTTAAATCCGCAGATAGTAATGGTAGTTATCATTGAAACTCTGGTCGTTTTAAAAATATTCGATCTTCCTTATGTTTTGACATCTGGGGGGCCTGCAGGTAGAAGCACGCCAATTGTTTTCCATATCTACGAGACTATTTTTACTTATGGAAGAGCGGAATATGCGATGGCTATGTCTATAATTTTAATTGTTATTATCATGATTATAAATGTAGTTCAGTGGATAGCAATAAAAAGAAAGGTAGAATATTAGAAATGCTAATAAATTTTAATCTAAAATTTAAAAAATGAGGTTTTAAAAAATGGGGAAGCGGAATATAAAGTTTTTTAATAGTAACATGTTAATTTATGTGCTGTTATTTATTGGAGGCATCTTTATGTTAGTGCCGTTTGTATGGATGGTTTTGACATCACTTAAAGATAAACCAGAAGTTTTAAGAATTCCAATGACGTGGCTACCTGACAATATGCTGAATTTAAAGAATTATATAAAAATTTTTAATGAATTTGACTTTAAAAGATATTTTCTAAATACTTTTATTGTATCTGCTGGAAATACAATTTTCACAGTTGTTTTTTCAGCGATAGCCGGATATTCCTTCTCTAAATTTAAGTTTCCCGGGAAAGAGGTTATTTTCTTTGGTCTAGTTATTCTTGTTCTAACGACACCACAGGAGGCTTTAGTAGTACCTCAATATATTATAGCTTCAAAACTTAAGTTAGTTAATACTTATCCCGGTCTGATGATGCCAGGTTTAATAAGTGCATTTGGAGTATTTTTAATGCGTCAATTTTCTGAAGGGATACCAGATGAATATATCGAAGCTGCAAGAATAGATGGTTTTTCTGAAATTGGGATTTATGTAAGAATCATTTTACCCTTAACAAAACCTGCTATTGCTACACTTAGTATTTTAAAGTTTATAGGGACTTGGAATGATTTTATGTGGCCGCTTCTTATTGCAACTACTGAAAAAATGAAAACTGTGCCTGTAGGAATGCAGATATTTACGGGGGAGTGGGGAATTGATTATGGAGCAATCGCTGCTGCTGCATTTATGAGTGTTTTACCTATGTTGGTAGTATTCATATTAATGCAGAAGTATGTGATAAAAGGAATTACAATGACTGGTATTAAATGATAGATTATGGGTTGCTTCGGATGTAAATATCTGTTTGGGCTATTGAATAAGGACAGAATACATTTAAATAATTCGGGAAATTTTATTGGTTGAGAATAAAGTATTTGAAGTCTTTGCAACTAACTGTAGCTGTATGTTAATAGGTGATTTCAAAGGTGAAAAATCCTGTAAAACAGGGAGATGAATAAGTCTTTGATTTGTATGATAATATTTTGGCATTAAAATATGATAATAAAAAGACCGTATAGAAAGAAAGGAGAATTTCTCATGAATGAGAAAGACGAGAGAAAGATATACCCATACGAAGAAGGAATAATGGAAAGGAAGGAATTGGTAAACCTCAGGACTTATGAATATAATTTTCCGTTTAATTATGAAAATATACAGGTTAACAGGATATATGATCAGGGAGAAACCCTTGGTATGGAGTTGAATCCAATTAATTCATATTGGCCTGATACGGTACGCCGTCCACCGGACTCTGTCACCATAAGTGAGGATAGTCCTATTGTAAAAGTAGTTGTGATAGGGAGTGCCTGCACACCTCCTGGATATGTTCTGATTGAATGCGAACCTTTGGATGATTTTAGGCGTAATGATGAAATGATTGGGGTAATGCCAGTAAGGTTCAGGCAAAATAATCTGTGGGGTATATCTTTCTCTCGTCTTTCT
>JAMCVO010000079.1 GCA_023475715.1 Actinomycetota bacterium | reverse complement strand
TTGAGTCGATGTTTCCAAATCAGGATATAATGATTTGAGCATTTCCTTAATCTTAATTAAGTCTTCTTCTACCGGCAACTTCGTAAAACCGCCGACGATTGTTGTAATAGGATGAATCGCCCTGCCCCCAATTATCCTTACAATTTCATTTCCAATCTTTTTCATGTTGATTGCAATATTAACAACTGCAGGGTGTGTTTTGGCAAGCGGTATTACACTTCCAACTCCAAGGAAATCAGGCGCTGCAAGAAAATAAACATGCAGACAGTTACTTTGAATAAGCTCACCATAATTTATGAGTTTTCTTAATTTGATAATTTGTTCATTAGGTATAACACCCAAAGCAGCTTCGGTGGCTTTTATTGATGCAAAAGTATGCGAAACCGAACAAATTCCGCAAATTCTTGAAGTTATATGAGAAGGTTCGGTATAATTCCTGCCGACCAGCATAGCTTCAAAAAATCTTGGTGATTCAGGTATCCTCATCTGTAATTTTTCTATTTTTTTATTTTTTACATCCAGTACAAGATCACCGTGGCCTTCAACCCTGGGCAGTGGTGATTCTTCAATATTTAAATTTGTCGCCATTTAATTGACCTCCAAATTACTTAGTTTTTTGTTCAATTTTTTTACAAGCATTGTATAAGTTAAAACCTTCCATTATGTCTTCAACAGTAAGACCATATTGAGTTAGCAGGTCTTTCTGTGCATTTATATTAGGATCATCAATTGAGCCCCTGCATGCCTCACAGCCTGATATGGCACTAGGGCATCTTGCATTGCATCCAGCTCTTGCAACCGGACCCATACAGGTTATTCCAAATTCGTAAACACAGGTATTTCCAAGCCTCTTGCACTCAATACAGACCGGATAATTTGGTATTTCAGGATTTTTACCGACCATTAAGGATTTTACAATATCAACAATTTCAAATCTGTTGGGTGGACATCCCCTGGCATAATAATCAACCCTAACATATGCATCAATGGGTTGAGTGTCAATAGCATCTATCCAGTCTTTTTTATCCCCATATACAAGTTCTTTTGCCTTCTCCGTTCCATATAAATTCTTCAGGCAGTTTAATCCTCCGGTGCATGAACATGCCCCTATTGCAATTATTATCTTTGCAACCTTAGCTATGTGCTCAAGCCTTTCAAGATCATGTTTTGTTGATACAGAACCTTCTATAAGTGCTATTTCATATGTATCGCTGTGTTCTGAAATAGCTTCGGTAAAATGAACAATATCAACAGCACTGATAAAATCCAGCAGTTGATCTTCAAGGTTCAATATTTCAAGCTGGCATCCGCCACAACCAGTCAATCCAAAAACTCCAACCTTTGGCTTGCTCATTTATATTGCCTCCTTTAAATTCTTGATTTCCCATAAACTAAATACAGGCCCATCAACACATGCTAACTTGTTCCCGATGTGACAATGGTTACATTTGCCGACACCGCATTCCATTCTTCTCTCGAGTGAGAGGAATATGTTCTCAACCTTGTAATGTTTCTTTTCTAATTCAATAATTACAAATTTATACATAACCGGAGGGCCGCAAACAACAGCAATTGTTTCTTCAGGAGGGTAAGTTAGCCCTGAAATTAGATTTGTACAGACACCTACTTCTTCTTTCCAATCACCATCAGGTTTGTCAACAGTTAATTGTACTTCAATATTAGTGTTTTCCCTCCACTGGCTGATTTCATCTTTATATAAAATACTTTTAGGCTCTACACAGCCATATATCAATGTCAAACCTTTATAATTTTTTCTGTCTTCAATAATATATTTTAAAAGAGATCGTACAGGCGCCATGCCCAACCCTCCGGCGATAATAACTACATTTTTATTCATCATCTTTTCAAACGGAAAATAACCATTCCCAAAAGGACCCCTTATGCCTACTTTTGAGCCAACAGGCAGCCTGTGCAGCGCACCCGAAACACTGCCTATATTTCTGATACAGAGTTCAAAGAAATCCTTATTATTTGGAGAAGATGGTATTGAAAAAGGCGCTTCTCCGACCCCAAAAACTGTAAGCTCTATAAACTGACCTGGAAGGAAACAAAATTTTTCTCTTCTTTTTATGTCGTCAATTTTAATAGTAAATTGTTTTTCCGTCTGTGTGAGTTCTTTTATATCTGTGATAGTTGCTATAAATGGAGCATACAGCAAATCTTTTTTTGTTTTTTCTGCCATTTCTAAAACCATTTTTACACGCTCACCTCTTCCTTAATTGAATTAATATCTTCATAAATATTAATTTTAGCAAGACAGGCTTCAATACATCTTCCACACCCAACACAGGAGTAACCGCCATATTTGTCAACGAATGTTTTTAACTTGCATCTATACTTTTGTTTTAACCTGTTGGCTCTTGTTGGCCTGAAATTATGTCCCCCCGCAACTAATCCATAATCAGGGATCATGCATGAGTCCCATTCCCTTGACTTCTTTCCCGCTTTTAAGCTAAGAAGAATCTCATCCTTAACATTAAAGCAGAAACAGGTAGGGCAAACCAGATTACATGAACCGCAGCTATAGCAATTCTTTGAAAACTTTTCCCACAACTCCTCATTACTGTAAACCAATTCAAAATTATCATAGAAATTGTTTAAATCTACTTTTACTTTAAACTTATTCCTGTAAGTATCTAAATATTTATTGTAATCATTAAAATCGGCAGCAGATGCTTCATTTACCTTTGCAAACTTTTCGAGTATTTCATTGCCTGCAGGAGTAGCGACTCTAATAAAATACTTGCTGCCAAGATCAGACATATATAAATCAAAACCTTCCCTGGCATATTCAGCACCCATTTTTATGGAAAAGTTTGTTTCCACAGGCTCTGTATCCATACCAATCACAATTAGATTTTTTCTTTTTACCACATAATTATCATCAATGTAATCAGTTGTGAATATCTTATCAAGAAAATTCATACCGTTTATATCCCAGGCATTAACCCCAAAAAGGATCTTTTCTTCACTCTTAATCAAAGGCTCGATTTCAATTTTGTCTTCAAGTTTGTAACTGATTAATTCTTCGGATGATGGAAATAGTATTTTTTTTGCAGGAGGTAATGTAGTTCTCCTGTAATTAAGATCAATTTCATCAGCATTTTTAATTGGAACAAAATCATGCAATGTTTTATTTATTTTTTTTGGGCCAATTAGCGTATAATTTGAAACAAGATTAGATAAAAAATTTTTAAAATCTTTCTTGCCCAAAACTTTATATAGCATTTGAATCCTTTCCTAACGATAGTTAATGACTAATCTATATTTTATTTATTTCTCAACATATAAAACTA
>JAMCVO010000009.1 GCA_023475715.1 Actinomycetota bacterium | reverse complement strand
TTATTCTGCAAAGAATTAAAATATAGTGAGATATCTTCAATGTTTACTGCAGTAATATTCAGTTTTTCCGGGATTTTTATTTGTCATCTCACACACTATAATTTAGTTCAGACAGCTTCTTTTTTTCCTCTTGTCATGTTTTCCACTTTAAAGATTTATCAAAATATGACCTTAAAAAAAAGAAGTCCCTGGATTTTTGTCTTTATCATGATCGTCAGCCAGCAGATATTCAGCGGATTTCCGCAGGTCACTTTCATCACCTTGATATGGTCGTTGTTTTTATTTACCTGGTTTCTAATCAATAACCGGAAAATTAAAACAGTGAACAAGCTGCTTTTTCTTGGTAATTTCTTGATATATATTCTATTATCCTTTACTATATCAGCAATTCAGCTGGCACCCCAATATGAATTCTTCAGAATATCTACCAGGAGCAATATTACAAGCGGTGAATCAACCTACTTTTCATACCCAATTAAGCATCTGATAACCTTTATATTCCCGTATAAACTCGGCGATCCCAGATACGGCACCTACAAAAATTTTTATCTTTTTGACGGCAGCGTATTTTGGGAAAATACCGGTTATATAGGATTTTTGGCAGTATTACTGGCAATAATTTCTATCTTTCTCAAAAACAAGAACAGAAAATTATTCATAATTTCTTTACTTGCCGCCTTTGTCCTAATGTTAGGGAAATATTCCCCGTTCTATTTCATTTATACAGTTCCGCCTTTTTCCCTTTTCAGGGTACCATCCAGGTTTATTTTACCCTTTGTTTTTACTCTTAGTATAATGGCGGGATACGCAGTCAATGTATTATTTAAGAGAATTTCAAAACTAAAAGGAAAAGCAAAATCAATACTTAGTTTTATTTTGGGTTTAATATTAGTCTTCAATATCATCGATTTGTTAAAATTCGATAAGGAGTATAATGTCCTGTTTCCCTGGGATAAAACAATTGAAATCCCTGATACTGCAGCTTTTTTAAAGAAAAGTAATTATCAGGGTAGCCTCGTTTCTTTTAACTCTGAAATTTCATGGAACAAAACAGTATTTAGCAAAGGCTGGAAAGATTTTTCTCCTTTTCCACCATATAAGAACGCACTGGTTGCAAATATAAATACCCTTTGGAATACAAAAAGTTTTCAGGTTTATCCGGTGCAAAAGACAAAAAGATACAGCTATTTCGAGTCAAATCTTCTTAAAGGATTTTTTTCTGACAATCAGGTCATAGTCATAAGTACTTCTTCAGCAAAAATTTTAAACATGGCGAATATAAATTACCTCCTGGCTCCGGGCAAGTTATATCTTAATAATAAAGAAATAAAACCTATTTATACTGCCGGCAGTGCTCCGGAGATTAATTTGTATAAAATTGCTGATTCTCAAAATGTTTTCTTTGCACAGCGGTCAAAAGTGGCAAAAACTGTGGAAGATGCTGTAAGTACATTTTATAGTTCTGATTTTAATCCCAACAAAGAAGTTGTCCTTGAGAAGAAAATTGATATAAGCCCAAATAATAACACCAATAGTAATATTAATTTTCTAAAATCAGACGCAGATAAAATTGAGGTTGATATAGAAAACACTAATAGGGGATTTCTTTATTTTCCCATTACTTACTACCCTTATTGGAAAGCACAAATCGACGGAAAACCTGCAGAAATACTTCCCTCAAATATCAATTTTATGTCAGTTTTGCTAGAGCCCGGCAACCACAAGGTAGTGCTGCAAATCAAAAGCAAGAGCCTGTTAATAGGGGCATATATATCTTTAATTTCTTTGATTATAGTTTTTCTAATTCTGTTTTTTGTTTATTTACCAAAGTTTCGAAAATCTTCTGATACTCGCTAGCTTTAACAGGGTCAATTTCGCACTCTTTATAAGATTTAATTAACATTCCTACTGCATTGATATTTTCCTTGTTTTTTTCATAAACCTCATTAAACTCCTTTATAGCCTCATTACATTTTTTTTCTTTAAAATAAGCAATACCCAAATTTACCTTTGAATCAAAATAATTCGGGTTTGTGTTGTAATATACAGCTTTAATAAATTCCTTTTCCGCCTTATCATATTTTGAAGCAGTAAGAAGATATATGCCATAAGCTTCATGGCCGGAAGCATAAATCCGCAGAAGGTCTGCGTTAAGCAAATTATTAAATCTTATTAAATTTCCCTGTTTAGGATCCTTATATGAAGCCCATAATTTCTCATTTATCGAAATAATGGCATTGTCATCAGGGATATCTTTTGTATCCAGATAATATCTATATACCAAACCATTCGGAACTAAATCTCCCTTAAGATCTGGTATAAGTTCAATAAAATAAACAGGTACTTCTTTATAATTTAATTCAATAAAGGCATCTGCAGAAAATTCCTTTTCAGGGAATTTCAACCAGCTGTATTTCTCTTTTAGGAAATCTCTATAAAAAGGGTCGTTTAATTTCTGCAGATGGACAAGCGCAACATTTTCCCAACGGTTTTTCCAATAATAAACATAAAACGAAGAGAATAATGTGGTATCAATAGAACTAAATAAAATACTTTTGTTGTCAACACTGTTTAAGATGTCTTCAGCCATGTTTTCCTGAGTCAAATCACTTTTGAAAGATTTAACTTGGGGGTAATTAATATAATAATAGCTGAATGGAATGATTAAGAAAGTAAGACTGATAATTGCCGTCATTTTTAAAGGTTTAATTTTATTATGAAGTACTTTTTCTCTTATAAATTTCGCTACATAAACTGTTGTAAAGTCAATACCAAAACCGATAAAATACATGATTAATATTATCGGAAACAATAAAAATCTCTCGAAAGTGCCGACTAAGAAATTATTATAAAGAGGAAAACTGGCGTAAGCGATAAAAAGAATGTTAGTCAGAAACAGTATTAGAAAAAATATGGAAATTTGTTTAAATTTACGTAAGGAATAAATAATACCGGCAGCAAACATTATCAAGCCAAAAAATCTGATATCCCGAAAGATGGTCCTAACCGCAACAGCTGCCGACAGAAAACGCTGAAGCATGGTGTCTCCGACAAAAGAGCCTACCTTAAATGTTCCATAATTTGCCCTCGTTACTAATTTGATAAAATTCTTCAAATTAATCGGATTTTCCCAGTTAATCGGCGGTTTAAGGGAAGCTGAAATCGGCAGATAGATATACGGAATGAAACCTATTGAGAAAAGAAGAAGAATTTTTAATTTAGACAATGACAACAAAGACGATTTTCTTAAAAAGAATAAATAAAAACAGGCAGGAAGCATGAGAATAATCGTATGATGATGAGAAAGCGAAAATATC
>JAMCVO010000382.1 GCA_023475715.1 Actinomycetota bacterium | reverse complement strand
TCAGTCTTCTTACCTTTTCCCTGATGTATTCCTGGTTTTTTGCTTTGGGATCTCTTTTCTTATTCAATTGATTTACAAGCCCGAATGAAACATCGTCAAACACACTTGTGGAAAACAACTGATCATTCGGATCCTGAAATACAAAACCGATTTTTTCCCTGATATCATATATGCTTTTATCTTCAATTTCACTGCCATATACAGTAACTGATCCTGTCCTGTATTTGAAGTCCAGCAAACCCGCCAAATTAAGCAAAAGCGTTGATTTGCCTGCTCCGTTGGGTCCGATGATTGATACTTTTTCGCCCTCAAAAATTTTAAAGCTTATACCTTTGAGGACTTCCCTGAAAAAAACTCCGGTCTCATTTGCTCTCTTTGAAGTCAGATATCCGTATTTCAGTTGACTCGTCTCTAATGCTGTTTTTTTAATCATTGTAAAATTCCCAAACCAGGTTTAATTATTATTTAATATTTTAAGTACTCCAGCAATTTAACTGCAAAAGCAGCTAAAATAAAGCCTGACATGATGATGATTTCCCCGGATTTTATTCCTTTCTTTTCTGCCGCAGGATAAAAATCACCACTAAATCCCCTGCTCTCCATCGACCTGTAAATGTTCTCCGCTCTGTCGGAAGATTTTATAAAAAGGCTTCCCGCAAGAAAAGCCAGCCTTTTATTTACGTTATGATATGATTTCCGGAAAACCCTGCTATTGATTGCGATCCGGCCTGCTCTTGCTTCATCCCGTATCAAAAAAAGATACCTGTACATTAAAAAAATAATGGATACTATCATTTTTGGGAAATAAATTTTTCGAAGGCCATGCAGAAGTTCAATATCTTTTGATGCCGTAATGAGAGCGCTTAAAATCATGACAGAAATAAAAGATTTTATAATTGTAGTTGTAAATATTTCAAGACCGTTATCCGGAATACTTAAAGTAAAAAAAAACAGTTTAAAACTGTATAAAATATTTCCCATGTTTGCAAAAGGTATGAAGACTGAAATTGAAACCGGAAATAAAAAAACAGCAAAGGTCCTTTTTAAGTATGGGGACAGCAAAGGTTTAAAAAGAAATACTGCAACTGCCCCAAGTATGAAATAAAATATCAAAATCAGATAATTACCTTTTGATGTGCTTGCAATAAACACAATTAAAAGTATCGTGATTATCAGCTTAAATCTTATATCTATCTTAAAGACATTCCTGTCTTTTACAAATTCTTTTTCATTCATCTTTGTCATTTGTTTTTTTATTTTTGACTGAAGCCTTATAAATCAGGTAAACAACACTAAAAAGAATAAGTATAATCATAACCCCAAATAAACCTGCAACCGGCCCTTGCCATACTTCGTTTTTAATGTATTTAAATGAATAATCGGGGATAATAAAAAAACTGTCGTTTACAGCAGTTACTGCTTTGTCCGTAAATCCTAATTTTTCAGCAACTTTCTCCAAACCATCAGGAAAACCCGAAGCAAAAGGTGAAATAAACATTGCGATAATCAGCGAAATAATAATTCCGGCCATTACAAAACCTGATATTTCTTTTTCAACTTTTTTCACTTTGAAATTCCTTTCATAATACAATATAAATACAATATATTATGTAAGCTTAAGATAATATTTTTTGATATTGATTTGTTATGTACAATTGAGAATTCAAGAATTTAATTCATTGAGTTCTCTGGTTATGATAAGATCCGGCCTTACCCTGTCAATAAAAGCGATTATTGCAGTGGTTATGGCCGCTTCGCCTGCTCCGATTACAATATGGATAAGCACCATAGCTTTTACAGTTATTGACATTTCAAATGTTCCGGATAAGCCCAGCTCAAGAGCTGCCAGAAAAGAAGCAAAAACTACGGAAAACCATGAAGCTGCTGCCACCGAAATATAAAATACCGGCCGTTTTTTTGATATTTTTTTAAATAACGAATAAATTAAAAATGCACTTAAAACTCCACAGACAGCCATATTGAAAACATTACACCCAAGTGCCACCAGACCCCCATCCATAAAAACCAGAGCCTGTACTATGAGTATAACTGTAATGACTATGGTGCCTGCATAAGGACCAAGCATTATTGCAACAAGTGCACCCCCAAGCAGATGCCCGGATGTTCCGCCCGGTATTGAAAAATTAATCATCTGCAATGCAAAAATCAAAGCCGCCATGATACCCATCATTGCAATGACTTTAGTTTTGAATATCTTTTTGACTTTATAAATTGAGACGCCAATTCCGCCTGCAGATAATACTCCGACACTGACAGCAGTTTTTAAATCAACGAAACCGTCCGGGATATGCATTTTTCCTCCTGACATTATAGTGCTACTATTTTATAAAAAGTAACACTATTGCACTGAAAAATCAATATTCTTATGCATCTGTTTTTTTATTTTTTTATTTTTTAAGTTTTATGATATTTTATTTATATGGAAGAAATAAAAAGATTTGGTGTATCGATTGAAAACAGTCTGCTTGAAAAATTTGATTCTTATATAAAGGCAAATAATTATAAAAACAGGTCCGAAGCATTGCGCGACCTTATAAGGAAAGAATTTGTCCGGGATGAGTGGACAAAAGCAGACGAGAATATAGCGGGTGCTATTGTCATGGTTTATGACCACCACAGGCATGAGGTTGTAGATAAGCTTCTGGATGCGCAGCATGATTTCAGCAAATATATAATTTCCAGCCAGCATATTCACCTTGATCATGATAACTGTCTGGAAATTGTAGTCGTCAGAGGTAAAATGACGGAAATCAGTAATCTTGCGTCGAAATTGAAATCAATAAAAGGCGTAAAACATGCATCTTTAACCAAATCAACTCTTGGAAAAAATATTTAGCACTATCACATTATGCTTTTTCTTCATTATTGGGTATTGCGTGAAATCAAAGCTCTTTCCACTGTGCCATATTTGTTTGCTGCATTCCAGAAAAGAAATCCTTTTATACCGAGATCTTCAGATGCTTTGACCTGTGCAAGTATTTCATTTTCCGAATACTTAAGATCATAGCTGAATGCCTGAATCCAGGGAATAATCATGCACTTGGAGGATCCTATTCTTTCAAACCCTTTTTCAAGCGTATATTTAACAACTTCGTAAGGATGCGCTTCTGCATCACTAAATCCCAGAAAATGAATATTATAATGCGATGGATATGCCATCGGATAAATAAAATCAAGATATGGCGCCATTTCTTCAATCATTTGTCCGACACCCTGATCGTTTTTTATAATAAACACCCATCCGAAAACATCTGCAGATATTTTAATATCATATCCGGCAGTTTCTTCCTGCACTTTT
>JAMCVO010000547.1 GCA_023475715.1 Actinomycetota bacterium | reverse complement strand
AATATGCTGCCATAAAAAAATGGTGTTACGAAGAAAAGAAGTATACTTTAAAAGAAATGCTGGATGCAATAAGGAATAACTGGAAAGATAATGAGGTGATGAGGCAGTTTATTATTAATAATACTCCGCATTTTGGAAACGATGATCCTTATGTAGATGATATTGCTCACCGCATTCATACAATTTTCCGAGATAAAGGAATGGCTAATAACCGGGAGTGGCACTCTATAGGTTTCCACAGTGCTGGAGCATCTCACACTGCAGCATCACTTGATGGGAGGCGAATAGGTGACGCTCTCTGCGACGGAGGTATGTCACCCAAACAAGGATATGATATCAGCGGCCCTACAGCAGTAATCAAGTCAGCTACAAATGTGGATCCTGAAGTAACAAACTATACTCAATTGCTTAATATGAAATTGTCTCCCATATTTTTAAGCGATGTAAAAAGGAAGAAAGATTTTCTTGCCCTACTAGAAACATTTTTTAATAGAATGGGACATCAAGTCCAGTTTAATGTAGTAGATCAAGATACCCTTAAAGCAGCTCAAAAGAAACCGGATGATTACAAAGACTTGTTAGTCAGAGTAGCAGGGTTTAGTCATTATTTTACAGAGCTTGAAAAAGGTATCCAGGATGAGATTATTTTAAGAACAGTTAATGAATGATTCCTTGAATTGCTAATCATCGTGCTAATTTAAGAATTGGATATAAGTAGATGTATAGCACTAAATAGTGATAATTGATTATTTAGGAAATCTTTCATCTAAGATTTAGTGATAAATCTCAGCATGGGCACATAGAAAGTATTTTACATATAGGTACCTTTTAATAAGACATATATAGAATGATTGGTTTTGAAATATTAAGACTTTACTGCATCATATAGGGGAATAAGGATCATATTGGCAGACAATTAATTAAATAGACGATTTAATCAGAGTGGTTGCAGAGAATCGATAGAATAATTATATCTAATATCTCTATGTAAATGCCCTTTAATCAAATGGATGAATTGCACCTTAAACCTCCTAACAAGAGTGTTGCATAGTAATAAAATTTTAAAAAAATCCAGCAATATGTGTAAAAAAATTTTTATTAATATATTAATATTAGGTAAAAAATGAAGAGTGTTAAAGGTACTGTTAGCGATATACAAAGATTTTCTGTTCATGATGGGCCAGGGATAAGGACATTGGTATTTTTGAAAGGATGTAATTTGCGCTGCAGGTGGTGTTCTAATCCTGAAACACAGAAATATGAAACCGAACTATTTTTTCAACCTTCAAAATGTATAGGAGATATGGCCTGTGTAGATAAATGTCCGCATGCCGCAATTGAGATTCAAATAAAGGATAGAAAAAGAGAAGTATATTTTGACAGAAAGCTTTGTCGAAATTGCGGTAAGTGTGCAGAGGTATGTTGTAGTAAAGCCAGGATAATGAAGGGTTATCAAAGTAGCGCAGACGAGGTCTTCCAGGTTATTTTAAAAGATAAGGAGTTCTATGCTAACTCCGGTGGTGGAGTTACCATCGGTGGTGGGGAACCTCTGATACAGGCTGATTTTGTAGCAGCAATATTTAAGAGATGTAAGGAAAATGGCATTAATACAGGTATAGAAACTGCAGGCTATATTCCATGGGAACAAATAAAAAAGGTCATCCTCTACACTGATTTTTATCTATATGATTTAAAACATATGGATCCTAAAAAACATCTTGCCTATATCGGGAAAGATAATTATTTGATAATCAAGAATTTGCAAAAACTAGTTCATATGAAGAAGAATATTATAATCAGAACACCTGTGATTCCCGGATTTAACAACACGGTTAGTGAACTAAATTCAATTGCCAATCACATAAGATTATTAGGATTAAAAGAATGGAATCTTTTACCATATAACGATCTGGGTAGAGGCAAGTATAAACTACTTGGACGTGAATACCCGATGAAAAATGATAAAAGTTTACAAAAAGAAGATTTAGAAGAGTTGACAAGGCAACTTGATACTGAAGGAATACTTGTAAAAATTGGTGGATGAATAGGTAAAAAAGACATGTGATTAAAAAGGGGTTAAAATGAATAATTTTGTATTTTGTAATCCGACAGAAATAATATTTGGTAAAGGACGTGCAAAAGAAGTTGGGAAAAAGGTTAAAAATTATGGTAATAAGTTGTTATTGGTTACGAGTCTGGCTAATTATAACGAGTTATTATCTTATCTAAAAGCTGAGGGTATCAATGTTTTTGTGTTATCGGGGATCACTTCAAATCCTCGTATTGACAGTGTTAGGGAAGGTGTAAAATTAGTAAGGGAAAACAATATTGACATAGTATTAGCTTTTGGAGGGGGAAGCTCAATTGATTGTGCAAAAGCAATTGCAATATGTAGCCTGGATGAAAGAGATCCATGGGAAGTCTTTATAGAAGATAAAGATTTTAAAAAAGGAATACCTCTTGGTGTTGTATTGACCCATGCTGCTACTGGTTCTGAAATGAATCCAACTGCTGTTATTACCAACTGGGAAAAGAAACAAAAATACACAATCCATAACGCTATTTACCCAAATTTTTCTATATTAGACCCTACTCTTACGTATACTGTTCCAAAGGAACATACAGTTTATGGTGTCATTGATATTGCTTCTCATGTGTTTGAACAATATTTTAGCAAGACCGAGGATACTCCAATACAGGATAGATGGGCAGAAGGAATCATAAAAACCTTGATGGAAAACGGGGAAATAGTAATCAAAGATCCGGAAGACTATAATGCCCGGGCCAATATAATGCTATCGGGAACGCTTGCACTAAGTAGTTTACTGAGTATGGGAAAAGATGGAGACTTCGCCTCTCATCTGATAGAGCACGAACTAAGCGCTATTTATGATATTCCTCATGGTGCAGGAATGGCTGTTATTTATCCTAACTGGATGACATATGTTTTAACTGAAGGAACTGCAAAATTTGTTCAGTATACAATCAGGGTGCACGGTATAGACCCAAACGGAAAATCCGATAAAGAAATTGCTATTGAAGGAATTAAAAAGACCAGGGATTGGTTTAATGATCTCGGTGCGCCAGCAACACTTACTCATTATGGTATTGGGGAAGATAATTTTGAAGAGATGGCAGAAAAAGCACTTTATAGAAATAAGAAGCCCCTGGGCTCATATAAAAAACTTATGAAAGAAGATATTATAAATATATTAAAAATGTGTTTATAAATATATTTAATAAATTTTGATGTAATTATGTTAATAAATTAAATTATTAATAATAATCCAATCGGAGGTGAGATTATAAATGGGAAGAGTAGGGTCT
>JAMCVO010000095.1 GCA_023475715.1 Actinomycetota bacterium | reverse complement strand
GTTTCAGAAAATATTGTATTAAAGCATTATATAAATACTACCTGGGTTTCGTATCCAATTAAACCAAAGATTCCAACTGATGAAGAATTATTCGGAGATATAATGTTTCAGGATTGAGAAAAACACTAAAATTAATTATTAATTTATTATTTTTTTTAGTAATGAATTTTCCGAAATATATAAAAATAGTTGAGGTTGGGCCAAGAGACGGTCTGCAGAATGAATCTTTTACTATCAATACAAAAGATAAATTGCAGTTAGTAATAGCATTAATTGAAAGTGGGATATCTGATATTGAAGTAACTTCTTTTTCCCATCCAAAATTAATACCTCAACTGGCTGACGCCGAATTATTATTAGATTTAATACCGTGGAATAATAAAATATCATATTCGGCCCTTGTTCCAAATTTAAAAGGATTTGAAAGAGCCCGGCAAACGAAGTTAAAAGAGATAACAGTCGTAATTTCAGCAAGTGAATCCCATAATAAAGCTAACGTCAATTGCACTATTTCTGAATCATTAGAGAGTGTAAAAGAAATTTTTAAAATTGCCAAGACGAAAGAAATAAAAGTAAGGGGAGAAATTGCTGTTTCATTTGGATGTCCTTTTGAAGGAGAAATTCCAGTTAAAAATCTTATGAGTATAGTTAATAATTTATATGAGTCAGGTTGTCAGGAAATTGTGCTGGCAGATACTATTGGGATTGCCAATCCCAGGCAGGTTTATAAAACCTTTTGTTTAATAAAGAAAAATCTTCCAAATTTAATAACTGCTGCTCATTTTCATGATACAAATAAAATGGCATTAGCTAATATATTGGCTTCCATACAGACCGAGGTTTCAATTTTCGATTCTTCCATTGGGGGTATAGGCGGTTGTCCTTTTGCACCGGGAGCCACAGGTAATGTAGCTACCGAAAATGTGGTTTTTATGTTAAACAAAATGAATATTGATACGGGTATTGATATCAGGCAATTAATGAAAAGTATTTTATTAATTGAAAAATTATTTAAAAAAAATATAGATTTGATACCTGAATTAAGAAAGTTAAAAGAAAATCTAAAAGAAACTTAAAGAATTAAGAATAAATATTAAATGCAGAATATTTTTCGAGGTGAGAGCTTTATGAATAAAAGATTTATTGAAAAAGTTGCTCTGGTCACAGGTGCTGCTAAAGGTTTAGGGAAAGAAATCGCCAGACTTTTTGCTGAGGAAGGAGCAGACATAAGTATTGCTGATATCAATAATGAGAGCATGAAGATAACCGAGGAAGAATTTAAGTCATTGGGTTTTAAAGTTATTTGCCAAAAGATTGATATTTCTAATCCAAACGAAATAAAAAAAATGATAGATGTTACAATCCGGGAATTTGGGAAAATTGATTTTCTTATAAACAATGCCGCACTTTCTTTCCAGAAACCTATGATGGAAATTGTCTGGGAAGACTTTGATCCATTATTGAATGTAAATATTAAGGGAACTTTTTTTATTCTTCAAAATGCTGCACGCAAGATGATAGAAAGAGGCAAAGGTGGAAGTATTGTTAATATATCTTCTCTTGCCGGTTCAGGAGGAAGGCCTTTATATATTCCTTATGCGGCGAGCAAGGCGGCAGTAATGAATATAACCCAATCTGCAGCTAAAGAGTTGGCAAAATATAATATCAGGGTAAACAGCATATCACCCGGTAATATCAATACTGAAATGCTCATTAATTGTGCAAATAATGTAGCAAAAGCAGATAATACGAATTTAAATAACATTTTAGATGAATGGAAAAAAAGAATACCTCTTAGACATTTTGCTGAACCTGTTGAAATTGCAAAAACAGTATTATTTTTATGTTCAGATGAAGCATCTTATATAACAGGACAAATCATTAATGTTTGTGGTGGGTTATCCATTCCCTGATATCCAATTATAATAGGAATTATACCGTTAATAATTTTTATAAAAATAAATAAAAATTTTATTTTTAATATTTATTAAAAAAGTTTTACATGTATTTAATAATTACAGTAATTTTTGAAAGGATAATTAATGCGTGAAATAAGATACTTACAAGCAGTTTCTGAAGCAATTCGCATGGAAATGGTTAGGGATAAAAATATATTTTATATGGGTGAAGACGTAAGACATGGGTTAAGAGGAATTTCAAAAGGATTTGTTGAAGAGTTCGGATCTGAAAGAATAATAGATACCCCCATATCTGAATCAGGATTTGTAGGTATAGCAACAGGCGCTGCTATGCAGGGAATGAGACCAATACTCGAATTTGAGATCACTACTTTTGTTTTTTTTGCTTTTGATGAATTAATAGACCAGGCGCAAAAGTTTTTCTATATGTCAGGTGGAAGATTAAATGTACCGGTAACATATATCATACCAATGATGTTAGGTGCGATAGCAGGTCAACATTCTGATACGCCGTATCCTTATGTAATGCATGGAGGCATGAAAACCATTTTGCCTTCAACTCCATATGATGCCAAGGGATTAGTTACAAGTGCCATAAGAGATAATGATCCGGTAATGGTATTTTTACCGGCAAGAGTACTTGGTAAAAAAGGTATGGCTCCGGAAGAACAATATAGTATACCTATTGGCGTTGGTGAGATAAAGAAGGAAGGTACAGATATCACAGTAATAGCTACGGGCCATCTGGTAGCTGAAGCATTAAATGTCTCTGAAAAACTTGAAACAGAAGGTTTATCTGTAGAGGTATTGGATCCGAGAACTTTACTTCCTTTAGACAGACCTTTATTGAAAAAATCTGTACAAAAAACAGGTAGAGTTATTGTAATAGATGATTCTAATAGAACCTGTGGCTTTGCATCTGAGGTTGCAGCATTTTTATCTGATCAATGTTTTGACTCTCTTAAAACCCCAATCAAAAGAATTACCAGGGCAGATGTACCGGTGCCCTTTAGCCCTGTATTAGAA
This sequence comes from Actinomycetota bacterium, assembly GCA_023475715.1. The sequence continues at coordinate 391 of JAMCVO010000095.1, read as the reverse complement.
AAAATGGTTTTACCTGGTGAGATGCAATTAATTGAAACAATATATAAATTAGTAAAAAAATAGGAGAAAAAATAAAAATGATTGAAAATTTTTCCAAAGAAAAATGCCTTGATATATATAAATACTTAAAACTCGGACGCAGATTTGAAGAAAAAACAATAGAGTTGGGGAATCAGGGAGAAATTCCAGGTTCACTGCACGCAGGTATTGGAATGGAAGCTATAGGAGTTGGTGTAAGTCTTGCATTAAAAGAAGGTGATTTAACATTTAAAACTCATCGAGGTCATTCGAATATGATTGCAGAAGGTGCTGATATTAAATACATGTTTTCAGAACTTATGGGCAAAGTGAATGGCCATAATAAAGGTAGGGGTGGTTCTATGCATCTTGC
>JAMCVO010000006.1 GCA_023475715.1 Actinomycetota bacterium | reverse complement strand
ATCCCGGACTTCACAGGAATCAACAGATCAATTTTTTCCATTCCGTATCAATACAAATTAAATTGCCAGGGGATTCCAAACTTGTCGATTAAGAAACCATAGCACTTGCTCCAGAATGTTTCCTGGATGTCCATCTTTACAGTCCCGCCATCCTTCATCTTGTTAAACAATGTTTTTATTTCATCCATGTCTTTGCTTCCGACTATCAGGCTTATATTGTTCCCTACGACTAAAGGCATATCCGGAAGGACATCTGAAAACATAACCATACTATCTTTAATTTTAAGGCTGGTATGCATTATCAAGTTCTTGGTTTTATCTGTAATGGGAAATCCCGGGTCTGGTGGCATATCTCCATATGTCATGAATTTCGGCACTTCTATGCCAAAAACTTTTACATAAAACTCCACTGCTTCCCGGCAGTTTCCATTGAAATTAATGTATGCTTCTACCGGCATTTTTATTTCTCCTTTATCTTGGTTGTTAAAATAATTTCAAAACGTTTGGGTATGTTAAGTTAACTTATTTTTTAAATGTTTTTATGTATTTTTATTATACAAAACGTTTTGTATTTATATATTAAATATCTTTCTTGATTCTGTCAAATAGTTTTTGATTGAAAAAACCCGAAATATAGTTATGGGAATTTTTTATTTTTTTGATTTCCTTTCTCTGTAAAGAGTTTTTGACATCTGATAATAATTATTATAGAATTTATTTTATAACAAAACGTTTTGCATAATTTGGAGGAGGTAAAATATGAGTATCTTTTGGATTTTGGCAATTGTAGCGGTGGTATTGATATTATTTTCCGGTATTTTTGGTTTTAGAGGAGCTGCAAGAGCAGGTTGGGGAATTCTGAAAATCCTCTTTTTCATTTTTATAGTTTTTTTAATCATAATGGTTATTTTGGCCATTATCAGGTAAGAAAATACTTTTAAATAAAATTTATTTATATCAGGAGAGGTAAAAAAATGTGTTGTGCGATTACAATTTTTATTCTTTTTGGTCCTCGATTGGCAATATTTATATGGTGGTTAATTAATCCGGGCCTATTTAGTTCAGCATTCAATATCTGGATATGGCCTCTTCTTTTTGCTCTTTTTGCTCCGTTTACTATGATTTTTTTTCTGATTGGCTGGAACCTTAGCCCGGGTATTAATGGTTTTGACTGGGTATTGATCGCCATAGGCATAGCTTTGGATATATCATCTCATACTGGTGCCGGATATCGTCACAGAGATCGATTCAGAAGAGACTAGTTTGACATCTTTCATTAAAAGCTGCCTGTCATTTTGATACTAATCGGCGGTGTTAAATAAGAAAAATATAAAAATCTTACTCATAAATAAAGATATTGTGGAAATGTTGCATATAGCAGAAGGATAGAATTTATAAGTAAATTTTTATAAGGAAATTGGTTTGATAAAAAGAAAGTGAGGCGATAAGCATAATAAAAAATAAAACAGAAATACTTGCAAAAGAAGGAAAGCAGGAACTTTTTATTATCAGCGAGTTTGATGCTCCTCGAGAGCAGGTTTTTAAAGCTTATACTGACCCAAAGCTTTATGTCCAGTGGATAGGTCCCAAGGGATATAGTATGACGCTTGAGAAGTTCGACTACAAAAGCGGGGGGACATGGAGGTATATTCAAGCAGATCCGAAGGGCAATAAATACGGATTTCATGGGTTCATGAAGTACTTAAACCTGAGCGGATTATAGATACTTTTGAGTATGAAGGTTTGCCCTTAATAAGTTTTGATACCGTAAAGGGAATGATTTCCGGTAATACAGGATGTAATGATTTTACAGGAGATGCCGTTTATACCGGGAACACCATAGATGTGGGAGGTCTTATCGCAACAAAAATAGCTTGTCCTGATATGGAAACAGAGGACCGGTTCTTCGAAATCATTAATAATCAAATTGTTACATTTAAAAATACTGTAACCTTCTCCCCCAAAACTGATCCAAACAAAATGTTAGTTTTATAGGTATAATAAAACTAACGAAGAAAGAATCAAAAAAATGAAAAGCAGCAAATTCAGCCAAGAACAAATTGCCTTTGTACTAAAGCAGGAAGAAACAGGAATATCGGTCTAGGAAGTGATTTGCAATATGGGAATAACCAAGTAACCTACTATCGGTGGAAGAAGAAATATGGCGGTATGATGCCAAGTGGCTTAAGGAGGCTAAAACAATTTGAAGAAGAGAATCACCAACTTAAAAAACTGGTAGCAGATCTTAGTCTGGGCAAACAGATGTCACAGGACATACTGTCAAAAAAGTTTTAAAGCCTGAGGCCAAGCGAGAGATTATAAATAGATGGTTCTGGTGTTAGAATAATTATTTATTTCAAAATATTTGGATTTTTACACATAAAAAACTAGAAGAAATAATGGAGGATTAATGCGTGAAGTTATAATGCCAAAGCTAGGGCTTACTATGGGAAAAGGTACTATAGAAAAATGGCATAAAAAAGTTGGAGATAAGGTTGAAGAAGGAGATGTATTGTTTGAGGTAATGACTGATAAAGTTTCTCTTGAAGTTGAATCAAATTATTCTGGAATTTTAGAAAAAGTATTAAAAACTGAAGGATAAGAAGTCCCTGTTGCAGAAATTATAGCTTATATTAATGATACTTATGAAAATTTCTGAAATTAGCAGAATAATTTGATATAAATATCTTTTTATTAATGATAATTTGATTTTGATGCCTAAATATACATATGCTTAGACTTTTTGACAAATGGCTCTTTATATGACCGTTGTTATGCTTTTCAAATACATTATATCTAAATTTTTCAGTTGAGCGCTTATATCTTAAAACTCCAGGAAATCTTTGATTAAAGTACCGGCCGCATGACTGGCAGTGATATTTACGCCTCAAGGTTAAAATAAATTCCATACCTTATGGTCAAAAATTCTATAGTGCAGATCCTTTCGTAAAACATTTATTAATTCTGTTAGAATCCTTTTTACCACTATACTTAAAAGTCATATACTTCTTTCTTTAATATAGGGAGCTATCCAAATTATTCTAAGATGTTTTTTTAAATGAGGCAACTATGCCATTTCAGATATTTTTTAAATTAATCAATTTAGGGTATTGACAAGTATATCGGATACGATATATTATACATCGTATATTTATTAATATTTTTTAAAACCGAAATGAATGACACAGAATACAATATAAACAGATACAGGTTGGTTGATCAGGTTTACGATACCGTAAAGAAAAATATTTTAAATGGCAGTCTGAACCTGTACCATAATAAGTATTCAGCCCTCCTGTATTACAACCTCCAAGAGTCATATCAGGAATACCCTTTT
>JAMCVO010000733.1 GCA_023475715.1 Actinomycetota bacterium | reverse complement strand
CGTATTCGCCTACCATTCTTTTTATATTAAAGAACCTGACCTTTTCAAAAGAGGCATCAGCATATCTCTTTGCGATCTCAGGGGTGTCGATGATCTGCTCTATTACCCTCGCAAGATTTTTGGCATTTTTTGGAGGAATTAATAAGCCGTTAACTCCATTCTCAATAAGTTCCGGGATGCCATAAACATTTGTAGCGATTACGGGCGTGCCGACTGCCATTGCCTCCAAAATTACATTGGGCAACCCTTCGTGAACAGATGGGAGCGCAAAAATATCGGACGCTTTTATATACTCGGCAGCGTTTGTACGATAGCCCAGGAACTTTATTCTGTCGCTGCCCGCAGCAATCTTTTTAAAATAATTTTCCAGTGAGCCCTTCCCTATTATTAACAGGGCTGTGTTTCTATGCTTTAAGTCTTTAAATGCCTCTATAAGGCATGATACCCCCTTAGATTCAACAAGCGTTCCTACGTAAGAAATATAAATGATATCCCTGTCAAGCGATAATTTCTCTCTCAGATAATCTTTCGACGGCATGTCCATCAGATGTTCGCTGTCAATTCCATCATAAATTACGGTAACATTGTTTATGCCGTAATGTTTTAACTGATTCTTTATGGACTTTGCGCATGTTGTTACCAAATCCGCTTTTGTGTATGACCATATTAACAGCTTTTTTTTAAGCCTTCCGAAACTCACCTCGTAATTGTACACCTCTTCTCTGCTTCCTAATTGAGTTGCAATAAACATAGGTGGATTATGCATTGTTTTCAGGGTGAAGGCAGTTATGAACGATGAATAGTCAGCCCATGAATGGACAATATGCGGCCTGAAAGCCGAGAGGGTTCTTTTAAGTTGAAACAGAGTCTTAACAGTATTGCGATGCTCTGAGTTCAGCATCCCGAAGGTTTTTATGCCTGTTTTAAGTTTTTTGAATAATATCCCCTGTTTCTCAGTTAAAAAGAGACACGGTTCAAATCCGGCTCTGTTAATGTTATTAACAACGTTCAGGCATTGTTTTTCTGCTCCGCCGCCATCAAGGTGGTCTATTACAAAAAGTATTTTAACTTTCTCACTCGACACAGCGATTATATTTCCTGTGGTGTATGCAATTTGTTTTCTGCCCCTGGAAGTAGAAACTTACCCCTCCTTTTTTTTCATATATAAACTTTAATATGACGCCGAAAGGCAATAATGAAATGTGTCGGATGTGTCTCATGAAGGACAATACAATTTTCTGGCTTCTCTTGATTTTTTCTGTGTTTGCGGTTTCAATATTTTTTTGTTTGTTGGCAACTATTCTATTTTTTAACTTTTTTATTGTATTCCCAAGCAGTATGTCTATCAAGTGGGCTGTTGCGTCTTCCAGACTTACTTTCGTGGGAAATATTTCTATCTCGAAGTTGTTTAATTGAAAAAAATTTTTTAAGCTTTTTTTGTTCCACCAGAAAAAATGATGCGGAGGAGTATCCTGACCGTCAGAGGTTCGCGTTATTTCAGCAAAAGCCCTTTCCCTGTTAGGCGTGCTGCCGGCTATCCAGCCGCTTGGCTTTAATATCTGTTGAACAGCATTTATGAAAGGCTGAAGGTTGTCCTGATGTTCTATAACCTCGAAAAAAGTGATCACATCAAATTTGATATTTTTTTGTTTACAATATTCCAGAAAATCATCCAATGAACCTGTAAATGCATTGGTTACACCCATAGTTCTGGCCATTTCTATACTTTTTTTATCAAAATCGAGCATATATGTGTCAAACCCCTTTTTTGCAGCCTCAACTGAAAACAGACCTTCCCCGCCCCCGACATCCAGCAGCAAACCACGTTTTAGAGGTATGTTCTCAAAGAATGCCTTTGAGTAATATGGAAGTTTTTTGCGCAAGCCGTAATGGAAGTCGATATATCCAAATGCCTGGTTGTCATAAAGCTCCGGTCTTATTTTCAAAGGCATCCAGAACATCAAATCACATTCCGAGCAATGATAAAGAGAATACTCCTGTTCTGCGACCTTGCTAAAAAATTTCCTGCAAGGCTTTGCATCTACTGAAGAACCGCAGCAAGAGCAGGTATTTTCTTCCGCACCTTTTTTTATTAACGTTTCCATTTTAAGAGTAAGGTCTCAACTTAGTATCTAACCTTTACATTAAATATGTTTTTTATAATGGCTCTCAGTTTCGGATAATCAAGTAACCGCACAGAAATTGCTTTTAATGTGTACTGATAACACTGATAAAAATCGAGTCTTCTGTTTTTAAGAATGATTTTGAATTCCTGGAATAAATTAAAAAATTTTCCGCTTAACGTGAATTTCGTGATGTAAAAAAACCTGTAACTTGTATAATTTCTGATAAAGTCTTTGTCTAAATAAATTACCGGTTCGGTTTTTGTATGTCTTTTAATAACATTGAAAACTTTTGAAAAGCCTGAAACCGTATCATAATCCTTTACAGCCCTTTCATAGGCTTTTTCTGTCATATCTTTTCTTTGTCTCTCATTCTTAAGATAGTATGCTACTTTATCCCAAAGCTCATTTTTTGAGCGGAATACATCTATCTCTTTTCCTATCTCGAACATTTCTTCTATCCCCGCCACATATTCGGATAAAACAAAACCTCTGCACAGGGCTATTTCTATCGGTCTTCCGTTACATATTCGGGCTCTATTGTTAACTCGTGACCCTAAAATCAAATCATCGCTATCAGAGATGCCTGTGAAATTAAGGTTTATTTTGCTTTTGTTGAACACCTCTATCATTTCATTAAAATCGATGAACCCGCTTCCGGTATGCCTGCCAAAGGTATTTATCTTGACGCCATTGGCAAGCAGGTAATCAAGATAGTATCTCCTGTCAGACTTAGCGATATTTCCAACAAATGAGACATCGATATCCTTACAGTTATTCTCTAAGTGCCTGTAATATCTTTTATCAAATAAAGAAAATGTGCATAGCGCATTTATGTTTAAAAGTTCATATTTTGTCTTTGTGAGAGGATCAGGCAATAGCACCAGGTCAACTGCCTGTGCATAATATCTGTCAACCTGCTCAAAGTAACTTGTAGAGTCGTAGAAATTCATTACTGTAAATGATATCCTGCTCAACCTTTCGATGAAACAGACATCTAAGGTCAGGTCCGCTGACCATGGAATCAGGAAAATCAAATCGACTTTTTTTTCAATAACAAAATGTTCAACATGTTCCTCAAAGTCTTTTCCCCCTATTTCAGAATACAGCTCGATATAATCAATGAAGTAATAATTCCTGCTGTTTTCTTTTATACCGGTACAGTAGTCTTCGAATATTCGATTTTCCTTATCAAAATGTGAAATCGCTAATAC
>JAMCVO010000241.1 GCA_023475715.1 Actinomycetota bacterium | reverse complement strand
CTCCCTGGTTTATTGATATTTTCGTATGGAGGAGTGCAAGAGAGGCTGAATTGGGCCGCCTGCTAAGCGGTTAGGTGGGGGATTCCCTACCTCGAGGGTTCGAATCCCTCCTCCTCCGCCATAAACTTTAAATTTAAAAGAATCACTAATACTAATAGTTTCAAAATGCCGGTGGTAAGAAGATTCTTGATTACCTGAGTATACACGAGTTTGAAAGAAAAAGGCCTCCGCCTAAAATAAACACTTACCCTGATGAGTTTGATGATTATGTCCGGGATGATTATATAGAATGTGAGTCATGTGTGCTATGATTATTATGGGGTCGCAGAATATTTGGCTGCCATAAAACTGGTACAGATATGGACTTTTTATTACCTCATTTCACTCTTCATGTATTTCCTGCTCTAATATTATTATTTCTGATGCTTTTTGAATCTGATAACCTTGATTACATATAATTTTGACCGTTTATAGACCGGTGATCCAGCAAGTTCTTATAAATAGTCCTGGAAACAACTCAGCCAAACACCGAATCATCTGAAACAACTGAGGAAGGAGTAATTGTTCCGGTTATCGAACGTCTAAGATTTGATGCCCAAACCAATGGCTTTTTTTGAAATTTTATTTAACCCTAGGGAGTTACTCCATAAGCCGAGTTAGATACTAATTGATATATACCTTATGTAAAAAGTATATGAAAGCATAATACCCAATGTCTATAAAAACCTAAAGGAAATATGATTGACAAAAAAAAAATAATTGTTAAAATGTAAGACAAATTAAAAAGTAATATTAATTAAAATTTTATTCTTTATTTCAACCTATAAATTTATTTCTTGGCTAAAGGTGGTAGAGATGATACTAGTCCAAGTGCTCAAGGAACTGAGTATTCATTCTTTATGTATGATTATCTTAGGCCAAGTTGGGACGATAAAAAGAAAAGTTTAACTGGACCGCCTGCAAGTATACATTTAAAGCATGCTTTTAAACAGACGAGAAGGTTTATAAAGGAGAAATGGGGAACAAAAAAATTTAAGAAAAAGGCCGGAAGTGATACGGAGCGGAGATGGGTGGTCAGAAACTATTTATGGCTCATATTATACAATGCCTTATAACATAGGACAGTTAAATTTTGAAAAACGTATAGAACATGATACTAAGGAAAGATTTTTTCAATATTTATGTTTATCTAAGGGAGATAGAGCCATGATAAGATCAATAAAGCATCCTGAAAGAAAAATCGAACTTGAATATCTACAGTCAACTATTATTCCTGCCGGTTTTGGCAAATATGAAGCAATAAACATCGGAAAAAGTAAAAAATATACGTTAGTAATGCAATATTGGAAAAGAAGTTAAGATATAAGGGCATTAATAATTATAAAAATAAACTCTTTAAAAATATGAGAAATAAGGCATACAAGAATAAAAATAAGCATTTTTTTATAAAAAAAGATTTTAAGGCAGAAAATAATGTTATATGGATATAATGGTCGAATACTTAAAGTAGATTTGACAGAAAACAAAATAGATATTGATGAGATGGACGATATATTTTATAGAACATATATGGGTGGCAGAAACATAGGTGCTTATTATTTGTTAAAAGAGACAACGCCAAAGATAGATGCATTTGATCCTGACAATATAATAATATTTGCAGTCAGTGTAATTACAGGATTTGGCATTCCAGCAGTACCCAAATTCAGTGTTGTAACAAAATCTCCCCTAACTGGTGGTTATGCTGAGGCTGAGGCTGGAGGTTTCTGGGCTCATGAATTTAAAAATTCAGGTTTTGATGCTGTTGTTATAAAAGGAAAGGCAAAAAAACCAGTGTATTTAGCAATAAGAAATGGAGTAGCAGAAATTAAACCTGCAACTAAGCTTTGGGGTAAAAATACCGGAGAAACTGAAGCTTTAATAAAGGAAGAATTAGAAGATAAACTGGTTAGAGTAGCATCAATTGGTCCGGCTGGAGAAAATTTAGTCAGGTTTGCCTGTGTTATAAGCGATTCAAGATATGCAAATGGCCGCAGTGGTACTGGTGCAGTTATGGGATCAAAAAACTTAAAAGCTATAGCTGTAAGAGGTACTTCAAAACCTAAAGTTTTTAACTCTGAATCTCTTAAGGAAATGAATAGCAAATTTTTTAGAGAATGGCGTGGAAATGACTGGCTAAAAACAATAAATGAAGTAGGTACACCAATGGTGGTCTCTGGATTAAATGATGAAGGTATATTTCCAACTAGAAATTTTAATGAGGGAATGTTAGAAAATTCTGAAAAAATTTCAGGTGAGACTTTAAGAGATACCATGATGGTTGGCAAGGAAGGATGCCGTGGATGTCCGGTCAAGTGTAAACCGGTTATAAAGGTAGAAAATATAGAAGCAGAATACGGGTCACCTGAATATGAGACAATAGGTGCATTGGGCGGGTATTGTTGCATAGACGATTTACCTGTTATTGCTAAAGGTAATGAACTTTGTAATAAGTTTGGAATGGATACAATTTCTACGGGCGGTATGATAGCTTTTGCTATGGAGTGTTATGAAAATAATATTATAAGTGATAAAGAAACTGGAAATTTAAAAATTAAATTTGGTAATTCTATAGTCCTGTTAAAATTAATTGAAATGATTGCTTATAGAAATGGTATTGGAAATATCTTAGCAGAAGGACCAATTAATGCAGTAAAAGAATTTGGAAAAGAATCAGAAAAATTTGCCATGCATGTTAAAGGACAGTTGTTGCCTGCGCATGAACCTAGGGGCAAGGGGTTTGGTTTGGGTTTAAGTTATGCTATTGCCCCACAAGGTGCCGATCATTGTACGATGGAACATGATAATCTTTTTGAAAGTGAAACCTCTTTTTTTAAAAACTTATCTACATTAGGAATATTAAAAATTGTAAATAGATTTGATTCAGGACCTGAAAAAATTAGACTTTGTGTTTATCTGGAAATTATTAACAGTCTTCATAACGTTTTAGGTTTATGTAATTTTCCAAATACGATTTTAGGTGTAAGAAATTTTAATGATTTGACCAGAGTTATATATTCTGTAACTGGGTGGGATGTTAGTGGTTTGGAACTCGCTAAAGTTGCAGATAGAGGTATTAATCTTGCCAAGTGTTTTAATATCCGTGAAGGATTTTTAAAAGAAAATGATGATTTACCGGAAAGAATGTTTAAACCATTAAAAAAGGGTGCAAGTGATGGGAAATTTATTAATAAGAAAGATTTTAAGAAGGGATTAGATAAATATTATGATATGAAAGGCTGGGATATAAAAACAGGCATACCTGAAAAATCCACACTGGAAGATTTTCAGTAGGAGCTCCT
>JAMCVO010000182.1:2571-3351 GCA_023475715.1 Actinomycetota bacterium | reverse complement strand
AGTTTTTAATGTATATCAAGCTCTGGAAATTTTAATATTTTTCATAATGAATTCTTCAAAAATATTATCATCAAGACCTTTATCAGTAATTATTTCATCAATCCTGTCCATAAGGCCTAATTTTATGAAAGCACTTTTATTAAATTTTGAGTGATCCATTGGTGCTATTACCTTTTCTGATGAATTTACGATAGCCTTTAATAATTGTGCTTCTTCCTCAGTAGTAACCATAAAACCATCATTACTATTTAAAGCGATTACTCCAATAAAAGATATATTGATAGTAATATCTTTAAAAAAATTCTGGCTATAATTGCCGGTAAAAAGATTAGAAGCCATTCCAAGTTTCTCTGCCAGCTCATAAATTTCAAATGTTTTGCCTTTATTGACTGCTTCTTTCCATAAATAATCAATAATAGGCGGAAAGCATGTTATTATTTTTAAATTCCTTTTAGAATTTAAATTCTTTGCTATTTCAAGACAGGTGGTTCCTCCGTGTAATAATACTGTTGAATCGTCTTTAATCCTTTTTACGCATTCACTGGCAATATATCTTTTTTCCTTAAGCATTTTAGTGATTTGCTTTAAATAATGGATTTCGGAAATCTGATCACTTCTTTTTGAGGCACCGCCATATGTTTTGTCAATCAAACCTCTTTTTTCCAGAATTTCCAAATCTCTCCTGACGGTTATTTCAGATACATTAAACTGTTGAACCAATTCCGGTATTGATATAGAATTTTTGATCTTTATTAATTCTATTATCTGGTTTCTTCTATT
>JAMCVO010000182.1:0-2561 GCA_023475715.1 Actinomycetota bacterium | reverse complement strand
GTATCACTTTTATGAAAAAAACAAAAATTAATTATATCAACTCTTGACAATATTATGTAATTATTATAATATCTACAACAGTTTATCATTAACAAAATAAAATAAATAAAATGATTATTGACTGTCACACTCATATTTTTCCGTTTGGTTTTATTACGCAGGATATAGCCGACTGGTTTAAAAAAACATATAACCTCAAAGACTTTAAATTCGGGATTGACGAATTGATAAAAGATATGGATGAAAATAAAGTGGAAAAAAGTATAGTACTTCCGCTGATAAAAGAAAATGAATTTGAAGGAATAAATGATTACATGGGTAAAATACAGAAGAAATGGTCCGAAAGGATTATTTGTTTTGGCACTATAAACCCCAAAAACATCACTTTATCATTACGGGAGTTAAAAAAAATAAAGCAAAAGCTGGAATTAAAGGGAATAAAACTGCACCCTACAATTCAGGAATTTTACCCTAATGATGAAAGATTATTTAAAATTTATGAGCTGGCAGAGAAACTTGGACTTCCAATCTTGTTTCATTCTGGTTTTGGAGGATTGATTCAATCAACTGATAAATATTCTCAGCCTATCTACCTTGATGAAGTAGCCTGCAGCTTTAATGAACTTAAGATAATTATAGGTCATGGAGGCAGATATTTTTATGACCAGACAGCCATGCTCATAAGAAAACATAAGAATATATATACAGAAATCTCAACAAGTTTACCTAAAAGCACAGACAATGATAATTACAAGAATTTGCTTCTTATAGAATTGCTGAGAAAAATAAAAATAATGAATGGCAGTCTGAAAAAAGTTTTTTTTGGCTCCGATTTTCCATTTAGAACAATACCAGAAACAATCGAACTTTTAGAGAGTGTAAAAAATACAAAGAAAATGGATTTGGATTTTTCTCCAATGGAGATAAACGATATTTTCAAAAATAATATTATTAATAAGTTAGGACATATTTTTAATATTGGTAACTAAAGAAGTTCAATAAGAAATATTTTGTTAAGAGTTAAGACACTGAGTTAAATACAAAAACAAGAAATAAATATTAATGAATCAATCTCATAATCAGTAAAATAATTTAATTTTATGCTTAAAGCATAATTTTTCAAAGGGAGGTGATTTAAAATATTCAAATTATAAATGCCAGAAAAGAAGAAGGAGGTGTAACCAGATTTATTGATTGGTATTTTATTAAAAAATTTATTTTAAAAAGGATTAACAAAATGAAAAGATTTATTATTTCGTTACTGATACTGGTGTTTTTAGTTTCAATGGTGTTTATAGGTGTGGGCTGCAAGAGTACAACTGCTGCTGAAACAACAAAAGCAGCTGAAACAACAAAAGCTGCAGAAACCACAGCGGCAGCTGAAACTACGGCGGCAGCTAAAAAACTTAAAATAGGAGCATTATGGTGCATAATGGCAGCACCTTCTGTAAAATATTGTGCTACTGTAGCTCAAGAGGAAGCTGATAAATTGGGCGTAGAATTGATTTCACTGGATGGGGAACTTGATCCACAAAAGCAAGCTGATCAAGGGTTAAATTTAATTTCTCAAAAAGCAGATGCTATTATAATTAATCCTGCTGATGCTACATCTTTTGTTCCAACTGCCAAAAAAATATTTGAAGCAAAAATCCCTCTTGTTGATTTTGTTCAGCCGCTTGGTGCTGAAGGTGAAAATTACATAGTTTCATATGTTGGCGGCGATGATGTAGAACTTGGTAATCAGTATGTAGATAAAATGGCAGAATTACTTGGTGGGAAAGGTAATATAGTTCTGGTTGAAGGTGCGCTGGGTAGTGCTCCTCAAATTATCAGAGAAAAAGCAATCTTAGACAGAATAGCAGCAAAATATCCCGATATAAAAGTTCTGGGCAAACAAACTACTGATTGGGGAAGAGCAAAAGCGATGTCAGCAATGGAAGATTTTCTATCCAAATATGACAATATTGATGGTGTTATAGCCTGGGATGACAATCTTGCAATTGGATGTATCGAAGCATTAAGAAAAGTAGATAAAGCCGGAAAAGTAAAAGTTTTGGGATATGTAGGTATTCTCGAAGCAAAACCATATCTTGTATCCGGTGAACTTACAGCAACTATTTACGAACCTCTTCCTGAGCAGACAAGAGTGTTAGTTGATGTAGCTGTTGATGCTGCAAATGGCAAGGCTGTAGAAAAGAACTATTGGGATTCTATTGAATGGATTACAAAAGATAATATGGACAAATTCCAATTCCCATACTAATTTGTATTTAAATAATTAAATTCTTTGGCAAGTAGGTTATTAAGTAATCTGATGTAGAGTTATTTAAGAGTGGCAAAACTTGATAACCTACTTGCCCCAACAGGAGATACCATGTGTGATTATTTACTTAAAATACAAAATATTACCAAGAAATTTCCCGGTGTTGTTGCGCTTGATGATGTGAGCTTATATATAAAAAAGGGAGAGATCTTTGGTATTGTTGGGGAAAATGGTGCAGGAAAGTCAACATTAATGAAAATATTATATGGAGTCTATAAAAATGATTCCGGGCAGATTT
>JAMCVO010000670.1:3042-3351 GCA_023475715.1 Actinomycetota bacterium | reverse complement strand
AACTTGAATTATTTGATACTACCAATTTAATATAATAAATTCCATTATCAAGACCTTTATTATTTAAATCCCATTCTGATATTTTGCCAATAAGAGGAGAATCAACTTCATTTTTACCTTCAGGATCGCTATAAATATAATAAGTATAAGCAAGAGATTCAGCTTCAACAGGATCCATTTTTTCTGGTGGGTAACCAGTGAAAGTTATTTTTTTATAAGTAGGAGAAGCGGTAAATGAAGGAACACCATCCAAGATTTTATCAAGTTTTCTATCTTTAGGAGCAAAATATCAGAATGGGATTTAAATAA
>JAMCVO010000670.1:0-3032 GCA_023475715.1 Actinomycetota bacterium | reverse complement strand
TATCAAGACCTTTATTATTTAAATCCCATCCTGAAGGTAAAAATGAAGTTGATTCTCCTCTTATTGGCAAAATATCAGAATGGGATTTAAATAATAAAGGTCTTGATAATGGAATTTATTATATTAAATTGGTAGTATCAAATAATTCAAGTTCTATCGCCAGTGAAATATCTCCATTAAATGTAATATTTAAAGAACCTGATCCGATTGTTTTAAAGCCTTTTGTTAATGAAAATCTACAAGCTATGCCTAATTCTTTAACTGAATTAAAATTAAATCAAACTTATGAATATTATTTGTTTAATGATCAAGATGAAATATTAGATATTCAACAAGAAACGTTGAATGATTTAAATCCAGTGTCAGGAGTATATTTTGATATGACAGGTAAAAAGGTTGGTTTTTATAAAATTAGTGTAGTTATATCTAATGGTCTTTACTCTACAAATGTTGAGCCAGTTGATTTTGAATATAAAAATGCCGCACCAATAAACTTTGATTGGACAGGTATGATTAAAGAAATACCAAGTAAAACAAATATTCCATTAACTTTTTTAACAAATAGTTTTAAAATTGGTGAATTAATTAGCGGTAAAGTTAACTCTTTAGCAAAAGATCCTGATAACAATCCAATTACCTATGGAATGATTTTTGAAGATATGACTGGTAAAGAAGTTAAAAAAGTTCCTAATCAAGAACCTATGGATATGAATATTCATACATACGATTTAAATCCAGGTCAATACATGGTTTATGACTATATATCTGATGGATATAATGTAGTTAAATCACAAACAGGTTATAAACTTGATTTAAGTTATCAAAAACCAGAAGCTCTTGTATTAAGCGGAACAACTATTGAGCCTGGTATTTATAATTTTAGTGTTGCAAATAATAGAGAAATTCAAAATGGTGGATTCATTTATAAAATTAGGTTAAAAAATGAGCTTGATGAGGTGATTGAGGAATCGGTAGGCTCTAACTATACACTTGATACCAGTAAGCTTGAAAATGGTTCTTCTTTTAAAATCGAAGTAATATCTGAATTGAAAAATAACCCTTCTATTAATACTGTTTCTTGTGTTACATCTTTAGATGGTAAAGTGGTAGAGAATTGTGAACTTCCTTTCTTAAGTCCTAATCTTAATACGGCTCCTTCTATTCCAGAGTTTACTGTAGGGATAGATTTTAAATTTGATGAAGCAACAGGTAAAATGTCTGGAGATGTTTTATTTACAAATACGGTAGAAAGTATTGACCCAGAAGGATTTAATGTTACTTATGAATATAGACTGTATCAGTCTGGTGTTTTAATGCACACATTTGACGGAAAGAATATTGTTAAAGCTTTGGAAGATATTGAACCAGGTATTTATGATGTTATTCAAGTCGCTACAGATAGAAGGTTTAATGTATCTTCAACAGGAGAAATAGTAGAAAATGTTCCTTATGAATACACTTCAATTACTGGTGAAGGTGCATTAAAATTGGAAATACCTGATTTATCTAATTTAAGTATACCTTCATTTATTACTGGATGGTATTTTCAGAATAGACAATGGTTTTCTTTGATACCAACTCCAACAGCTGGTATAGATTATTCTAAACCTTATACTGCATACTATGATATTTATGATTCTAACAATGTTAAAGTTAAATCTTTTACTGCAAATGGTACTGGTGCATATTATTTTGATATGAAATATTTACCAGACGGTGATTACTTGGTGGATTTAACAGTTAAAAATGATGCAGTTGGAAGTCCACTTATTCAAGGTTCAAAGAAAACTATAACCTTATTCAATAAAGTACCAAGGGATTTAGAGGAAAAATATAGCAAAAATAGAAATTTAATCAACTTTTACACGGAAGGTGGTCCTTATGATGCAGATTTTTATTGGGAAAATACTTTTGTTTATATAAAAGATGAATCTGGTACAATTGTGAAAACCTTGGACACTAAAACAGTTAATGACAGCAGTTCATTGGCTTTATTATTTGATAGTTCATCTTTAATGAATGGTAATTATACCTACGCTTTCCAAGTGTTTGATGGTCAAAAATATGGTCCAATTGGTGAATACAGAGAATTAAAAATAAATAATACACTTCCAGTTGCTCCAAGTATTAACTATGAATTAATTGATGGTGAATTACATATTTCTTTAACTGAACCTATACAACCGACTGATATTGTTGTTTCTTACGCACAAGAAGTTGTTTGTGGTGGAGTTTTGGTTGCTAAATTTAAAGATTCTTTACCTCATATAGTTAATATGGCGGCAGTTAAAGACTCTACTTGTATTGTTACAGGTTATGCTGAAAGCGATAATGGATTTACCGAAAAAACTGAAGGTAGTTTTGTATTTGATAACTTGGCTCCTAATAATTTAAGCTTTAATTGGGTTTATGATCCAGCTACTCTTACTTTACTTGTTAATTTAGATAATCCAGCAAACGACCCAGAAAAAGGTTCTATGAAGTATTATTTTGAATTGTTAGATAGTGCTGGTAATGTTGTATTAACTCAATCTAATTTGTTAGAAAATATTTCTAATATTGTAGACTTAAGTTTAGTTGCTAACGGTGATTATGGAATGAAGGTTACTGCTTATGATAAAGTTGATAATTATGTTTATTATCAGTATGGTTCAGTAAATGGAACGGCAGATGGAGTAGATGGAACAGCAGATGGAACGGCAGATGGAACAAGCAAAATAACTAAAAATGGAATTTATGTTAATAATTTACCTCCTTTAAAACCATATACTATTATTTATTTGGATGATATTTTCTTAAATATGCAATCAAATAACTCAGTAGATCCAGAAGATAAAAGATTAACTTATCAATTTGATATTTTTGATAGTAGTAATAATAAAGTGTATACTGCTAATGAAATAAGTATAGCTCATGTTGCTGATTTATCAAAATTACAAACAGGAACTTATAGTGCTGTTACTTACAGTGATGATGGGGTAAACAAGGTAGCATCTGATCCTGTTTCATTTACTGAACCATACTGATAATAA
>JAMCVO010000676.1 GCA_023475715.1 Actinomycetota bacterium | reverse complement strand
TTTGGCGCTATCCAGATAGATAATGGAAAAATGCAGGTCGGGTCTCTTATGGCATTTATCCAGTACGCCTTTCAGATTTTATTCTCATTACTGATGCTCACGTTATTATTTATATTTATTCCAAGAGCACAGGCCTCTGCAGTAAGAATAAATGAAGTTCTTGATACAAAGACCGAAATCATTGATCCGGTAAAAGCTATTGCAGCTGACAGTGAAAAAGGTCATGTAGAATTCAGGGATGTTACTTTCAGCTACCACGGATCAGAGCAGCCGGCACTCAGTAATATTAATTTCGTTGCAAATCCAGGTGAAATAACTGCAATAATAGGCGGCACAGGTTCAGGGAAATCCACACTGGCTAATCTTATACCAAGATTTTATGATGTCGACAACGGCAGTGTTTTGGTTGACGGTGTAGACGTAAGAGAAATGAGCCAGGAAAGTCTCAGGGCGAAAATAGGGCTTGTCCCTCAAAAAACCGTTCTTTTTTCCGGAAGCATTAATGAAAATATAAGATATGGCAAAGAGGATGCTACTTTTGATGAAATCAAGCATGCCACCGATATTGCACAGGCAACGGATTTTATTCTGGAAATGGAAGATGGCTTTGATCATCATATTGCAGGTGCAGGAACAAATGTTTCAGGCGGCCAGAAACAGCGTCTTTCAATTGCCCGTGCATTAGTAAGAAAGCCTGAGATATATATTTTTGACGACAGTTTTTCTGCACTTGATTTTAAGACTGATGCAAAATTACGTGCAGCTTTAAAACCTGAGATTGCCGAATCCACCGTATTCATTATCACTCAGAGAGTTGCCACAATTATGAATGCTGACAGGATAATAGTTCTGGATGAAGGGGAGATAGTGGGAATTGGCAAGCATAAAGAATTGATAAAGACCTGTGAGGTATATCGTGAAATTATATCATCACAGCTTTCAGAGGAGGAATTAGCATGAGTGAAGAATATAAGGATAACAGAAAATTTGAAAAGAAGAGCTCTGCAATAAGAGCAGGAGGACACGGTGGCGGAGGACCTGCCGGCGGAGGACCTGCCGGATTTATAGGCAGACCAGTTGAAAAAGCAAAAGATTTTAAGGGTACATTTTTCAGGCTTGCCCGTTATTTAAAACCTCAAAAGTTTAAATTTATAATAATTTTTTTATTTGCAGTTCTCAGTACGGTTTTTGGTATTGTCGGCCCTAAAATAATGGGTAATGCAACAACTAAAATATTTGAAGGACTGATGAGTAAAAAAGCTCTGGCAGAGCTTTTAGTTCAACAGGATAAGTTGACCAAACTGGCAGCAGATCCGGCAACAGCCACTCAAAAAGTAATTGGTGGTCTGGCTCAGGTTAAAGCAGGAATTGCAAAAATAATGAATTTAAATGGCGGCAAGATAGATTTTCAATATATCGGACATATAATACTGGTTCTTATAAGCCTGTATTTGATCAGTGCACTATTTAATTATGTACAACAATATATTATGGCTGGAGTAGCACAGAAGATTGTTTATAAACTCCGTTTGGATGTAGATGAAAAAATTTCCCGCCTGCCGCTTAAGTTTTTTGATTCAAAAACTACAGGTGAAATTTTAAGCCGTGTTACAAATGATATTGACAATATTGCGAATACCCTGCAGCAAAGCATCACTCAGCTTATAACATCTGTTGTTACAATTATAGGTGTTATTGTTATGATGTTAACGATTAGTCCGTTATTAACACTTATTGTTATATTAACTTTACCGCTTTATATTGTAGTAACAACCATTGTGGCAAAACGTTCTCAAAAATACTTTGCCGCTCAGCAGAAATCCCTTGGCGAACTCAACGGTCATGTTGAAGAGATGTATGGCGGCCATAAGATAGTTAAATCTTTCGGGCATGAAGATAAATCGATAGAAACATTTAAGTCGATAAATGTAAAACTTTATAATGCAGGCTGGAAGGCACAGTTTATATCAGGAATAATAATGCCGATGATGAGATTTGTCAGCAATCTGGGATATGTTATAGTTTGTGTGGCAGGCGGAATTTTTGTAACCAAAGGTATGGTTACAATCGGTAATATTCAGGCGTTCATTCAATATACATCCCAGTTTTCCATGCCGATAATTCAAACTGCCAACATTGCAAACATTGTCCAGTCAACTATTGCATCATCTGAACGTGTATTCGAACTTCTCGATGAAAAAGAAGAAATTCCAGATAGTGCGGATTCTAAGGTTATTGAATTTCCGAAAGGAGAAGTGGAATTTGCAAATGTTGCTTTCAGTTATAAGGCGGAAGAGCCCCTTATAAAGAATATGAACATCGATGTAAAGCAGGGTCATACCCTTGCCATAGTAGGGCCAACCGGTGCCGGCAAAACCACTCTTGTTAATTTGCTGATGCGTTTCTATGAAATTGACGGAGGTAAAATTACCGTAGACGGAGTCGATATAAGAGATATAAAACGGGGGAGCTTGAGAAGTATGTTCGGGATGGTACTTCAGGATACATGGTTATTTAATGGCACCATAATGGAAAACATAGCTTACGGACGTGAGGGTGCAACCAGGGAAGAAGTTATTAATGCGGCAATAGCTGCTCATGCCGATCATTTTATTAAAACTCTTCCCGATGGATACAACACAATATTAAATGAGGAAGTTTCCAATATCTCTCAGGGGCAAAAGCAGCTTCTCACCATAGCTCGCGCATTTCTTGCCGATCCTGCCATACTCATTCTTGATGAAGCTACGAGCAGTGTTGACACAAGAACAGAAGTTTTAATTCAGAAGGCAATGTCTAAATTGATGAGAGGAAGAACAAACTTTGTTATTGCGCACAGGCTGTCTACAATCAGGGATGCTGAGATGATACTTGTTATGAACAAAGGAAGTATTATTGAAATGGGCAACCATAGCGAATTGTTAGCTAAGAAAGGATTTTATGCAGATCTTTACAACAGCCAGTTTACAGGGGCTGATCTGGATAAAGAAGCTGTGTGATTCATAAGCTATAACTAAGCAGGAAAATTTAACTATGTGAATGCAAATAGTTTTTTGGATGGAATAATTTTTGCCAGATTTATAAAAAATCTGTTATCATATCAATAATTATCACCAACCGGGTTTTAATAATTATTTTCTTTTTATAAATTTTAATTTACAGGAGTAGTTATGTGCGGGATTATTGCATATATAGGAGATCAATATTGTAAAGACATTATCATTAATGGTCTTAAAAGACTTGAATACAGAGGTTATGATTCAGCAGGAATAGCTATTTTAATGCCTGATAATCAAAATAATGGAGATAATCCCAAAACCAAGATTACAACTATAAAGCAAATGCGGCAGTACCT
>JAMCVO010000523.1 GCA_023475715.1 Actinomycetota bacterium | reverse complement strand
ATGAAAGGATATTTTATGTAATGAATAATTATTTCAACAGAAAGGTTGTAGTGATCATAAAGAAAGTATTTTATTTAAATAAATATAAGAATGGAATAAATAATATTCATGGAATATTAGACTTTTTTTAAAGGAAGAGTTCTTATGGAAATAGGTTATGTCAGGGGAATAGGCAGAACTAGATTTGGTATACTAGATGAAAATCTGCAGGAAATGATGTATACCGCAGTATCAAAAGCATTAAAAGATGCCAGTTTCGATTCTGTTGATATAGATATGATATTTATAGCAAATTTTGTATCCGGTATCCTTCAAAATCAGCAGCATCTGGGCTCGATTTTAAACAACGTATTTAATTTTACCGGGAAACCAATAGTCCGGATAGAATCAGCATGTGCATCTGGTGGTGGTGCTTTCTACCAGGCATTAATAGCGCTAAATAAATTTAGAAATATTTTAGTAATAGGTGTTGAGAAAATGTCAAATATAGAAAATAAACTAACGACAAAAGCACTGGCTTCAGCTGATGATAATACATTGTATTTTAATGAAGGTCTGGTATTTCCAGCAACTTTTGCACTTATTACGCAACAATACATGCTTAATTACGGCACTACTGCTGAGGATTTGGCTTTGGTTTCTTATAAAAACCATAAAAATGCTAGATTAAATCCATTAGCACATTTTAGCGATAAAGATGTGACCATGGATATGATAAAGAGTTCAGCAATAGTATGTTCACCACTGAGGTTATTTGATTGCTCTCCTATCTCAGACGGTGCTGCAGCAGTCATCATTTCTAAAGGTAAAAATAGTGACCGTGACATTGCAGTTGTCGGTTCAAGTCTGTGTACTGATTATTGTTCCCTGGCCCAAAGAGAAAATCTAACCTCATTTAGCAGTGCGAAAAAAGCTGCTTATGAAGCTTATAGACAGGCAAATATTAAGCCCGGTGATCTGGACTTAATTGAAGTACATGACTGTTTTACAATTTCTGAATTGATTGCATTAGAAGATTTAGATGTCTGTAAACCTGGTGAAAGTAAGGATCTTGTCAGAAACGGTTATACAGACATTGGTGGTACTATTCCGGTAAATACAGATGGGGGGTTAAAAGCTGATGGACATCCAGTTGGTGCTACTGGTATTGCTCAGATATATGAAGTTGTCACCCAACTTAGGGAGGAAGCAGGAGGAAGACAAATTAATAGCGCAGAAATAGCCTTAACTCACAATATTGGAGGTGTAGGTGGTACCACTGCAATTAATATTTTTATGAGATAAATAAAATGAACAAATATAAAGTTAAGGGCATAACAGAAGTTTATATACCCTCCATAGATCATTTAGATGTTCCATATTATATATTACTTCTGGAGGATGAAAACAATAAACTTTATATAAAGAAAACACATATGGAATATTCTATTGGTGAATATTACATGAATAAATAATTTTGGCAGAATAATTTACATATATTTATGTATACAATTAATAAATAAAAATAAGTTACAAATAGAATTTGATAATCAAGATAGACTTTATAAAGAGGATATAATTATGCTTTTTGAACATATTAGAAATTATGGTTGTAGATTAAATGTTAATTTCTTTTATAAAGATTTAAGAGTTGCTGTATTAGAGAATGAATATCTCAGAATTTCTGTTTTAATTGACAAGGGAACAGATATATTTGAATTTTTATATAAACCCAAGGATATAGACTTTATGTGGCTGTCACCCTGGGGGATAAAGTCTCCATCTAAGTTTATAACAACCATATCTTCTGAATTGGGAAATTTCTTTGATTATTATGAAGGCGGTTGGTTTGAAGCCTTCCCAAATTTTGGGCATCAAACAAAATATAAAGAGACAGAATTAGGCTTTCATGGTGAAATATGCCTATTGTCATGGGATTACCAAATTATAGAAGATAACTCATCAATTATTTCTATAAAATTTTCAATAAGGACTGTAAGAACCCCATTTCTTATCGAAAAAATTTTTACTCTAAAAAAAGAAGATCCAAAGCTTTATATAAGTGAAAAGATTAAAAATGAAGGTTATGCAACTATAAATTTTATTTGGAATCAGCACCCTACTTTTGGAGGAATTTTTTTAGATGAAAGTATTATTATTGATATTCCTGATAATAGAATTAATTTTGTATCAAAACCAGAAAATCTTATAAATAAAACTATAAATGAGAAATGGCCAATTATTGAAGGATATACAGGTAAAAAAATAGATTTTAGTAAATCTCCTTTATTGGAAGATGAAAATCAAGGTATTGACCAAATTTGTCTAAGTAATTTAAAAGACAGTTGGTATGCTATTACAAATTTAAATAAAAATACTGGTTTTGGGATGAGATGGGATAATAAAATTTTTCCTTATATATGGATAATGAGAAGTTATGGTAAAGGTAATAAAATTGCACCATGGTGGGGAAGAATTAATTGTATGGCTGTAGAACTTTTATCAAGCTTCGCTCCCAATGGTTTAGGAGAGGCAATAAAAAACGGTACTGCAATTAGCTTAGAACCACTGGAAGAAATTTCCACTTCTTTTATTGCAGTTGCTTTTGAAAAAGAAAACAATGTAAAAAAAATAGATAAGGGAGGAAATATTTTTTGAAGATTTGAGTAAGAGTGAAATTTATTTTACATAATAGGAAAATTTATGCATATTTTAATAATATAGTAGTGGAATTATGCAATTGATGCCTTTTAAGAAACAATGTGGCTTACCCTGTAAGTTTAGTCTATATAAATATTGTTAATAGAAAATTGATCTGGTGAATAAAACATTCATAATTGATACCTTGGAACATCTATTAGAAATTTTGGGGAGAGGCAGTGTTCACTTAAGGATGTAAAATATGGTTGATCTGGGGCAGCTTAATAGAAAAGCTTTTATCAGGTTTTCGTGCATTAAAAATTGGTTTAATCTTTCCCATTATAGTAGAGATTAATTGCCAAATAAAAAATTTAAATATTTAAGGGTTTTTTAATGGAATTGACTAAAAAAAAATTGAAAAATAAAATAGGAGCATCCTTGGCATGTGCTGATCAGCTAAATCTATCTAAGGAGATTGATTGTTTAATAGAGGCAGGGATTGATTTTTTGCATATAGATATAATGGACGGTGTTTATGTAAATAATTATTGTTTCGGTACTCAATTATTTGATCATTTAAAAAAATCTAAAACATTGGAAATCGATGTTCATTTGATGGTGGGAGACCCATACTATAAAATTGATTTTTTTAAAAATATAAATTTTAAAAGATTGTCTTTTCATATAGAAACCTGTAAAAATCCTATTTAGACTATTGATAAGATTAAACCAATTTT
>JAMCVO010000738.1 GCA_023475715.1 Actinomycetota bacterium | reverse complement strand
CATATGTCCGTCACGCTGCTGGTTGGATTTCGAGCCGTCACCGGCATTGCAGACAATCGGCAAAATGAAAAAAACACTCAAAGGGCGTTCGGTTGGTATTCTGATATCAGACGGTTCAGATGGTGCCGTCATAGAGAAAATCAGAAAAGCCGCTATAGATGCAGGGGCTGCCGTAAAGATTATTGCCCCCAGGGTGGGAGGTGCGAAGCTGGACTCCGGCTCAATAATGGCCGCTGACGGTCAGCTGGCCGGTAACCCTTCCGTACTGTTTGATGCAGTTGCTGTCATCCTGCCGGAAAAAGGTGCAAAGACGCTATCGACGGAAAGCAGCGCAATTGATTTTGTGCGTGATGCTTACGGCCATCTTAAGGCAATAGCCGTTGACATGGGGGGCAAGGCTCTTTTGAAAACTGCAAATGTAGAACAGGATGAGGGTGTAATAGATGCCAAAGATGAAGCTGCATTTATCGATGCGGCAAAGACACGGCAGTGGGAACGTGAAAAGTTTGTTCGGACATTGGCCTGACAAATAATTTATAAAAATCATTTTGTTTACTTAAACGGATAAAAATCCGGCATAAAGGCAAAATATTTATCGTAAATATTTATCGTAAAGCTTGACAAGATCAAATTAAACATCTATATTGATACAAAACGCTTTGTATTTATCTTTGAGAAGTTATTGTTTTTCGTGGATGCAGTTTTAAAAAAATCCGGTAAAAATCTTTAATTATTTTCCGAAGATTTGCCATTGCTGCAGTTTTAAAATATGAAAGAGAGGTTTCTTTTGGAAAAGCTAAAAAAAGTTTTAGGGAAAAAAAATAAAAGTATAAACGGAATATATATATCATCATATGTACCAAGAAAATGTGGAATTGCAACATATACAAAGGATTTAATTGAGGGAATTAAACATGCTGATCCTTATTACAAGGCAGAAATATTTGCAATGGTTAAACCGGAAGATAAAATCGATTATGGCAATGAGGTTAAATTTAAGATTAACCAGAATGAAATAAGCTCTTATATTGCCGCTGCCGACCAAATTAATAAATCAAAAGCAGAGATAATTGTTCTGGAACATGAATTCGGCCTGTACGGGGGTGAATTTGGGGAATATATTATAAAACTGATGAAGCTTGTCCAAAAACCAATTATAGTTACCGCTCATACGATACCTGAGAATATTGATGAAGGGTACGGTCCGGTTTTAAAAGATATAATCGGGCTTTCTGAAAAAATAATAGTTATGATGAGTCAAAGTATGGAAAAATTGATCAAGGGATACTATTGTCCGAAAGAAAAAATAGAAATTATCCCTCATGGAGTTCCCGATATACCAATGGAGCCCAATCATAAACATAAAAAGAAAAAAGGCCTGGAAGACAGGATAATCCTTGGAAATATAAATCTTTTATCAGAAATTAAAGGGATTGAATACACAATAGAAGCATTGAGAGATATAAAAAAGCAATTTCCCAGCATATTGTATTTAATAATTGGCCAGACACACCCTATAGTGCTTCAAACAGCCGGTGAAAAATACAGAAATTTTCTACAGGAAAAAATAAAAATGTATGATCTGCAGGATAATGTGAAATTCATAAATGAATATATATCTTTAAATGAACTTATTGAGTGGTTAAAAATTATAGACATTTATATTACCCCTTATCTGGATCCGCAGCAGTCCGCTTCAGGTGCTCTGGCTTATGCAATCGGAGCAGGAAAAACATGTATTTCAACACCTTATCTTTACGCAAAAGAAGTTCTTGCAGAAGGCAGAGGTATAATAATACCTTTTAGAAATTCTGAGGCCATTAAGGATGCTGTAGTAGATGTAATAAGAAATCCGCAAAAAAAATCAGCAATTGAAGAAAAAACATATAAGTTCGGAAGATTGATGACCTGGCAAAATGTGGCACTGCAGCACCTTAAACTCTTTGATGAGGTTATCGATAAATATGAAAATATTGAATCCGAAAATATTTACAAAATGGACAATTTAAAAGATAGTTTCATACTTAAATCTTCCCGTTCATTTACAAATTTACCTGCAAACAGAAGAAGAGATAAAGAACACTTGCAAAAAGTTAATATTTAAATAAAAAATGTTAAAATATTGTTCATTATAACATTGGAAGGCTATTTCTGATTTCATATGTAAGGCCGTGGAGTTTATGAATAAGCGGGATACGACAGCAAAAGTTTCTATTATCGGATGCGGAAACGTAGGCATGAGATATGCTTATGCAATGCTTATAAAAAAAATGGTAAGAGAACTTGTTCTTATAGATATTGATATGAACAGGGTGGAAGGGGAAGTTATGGATCTTAACCACAGCGTTCCTTTTGCCGGGCCGGTAAACATAATTGCCGGAAATTACGATGATATAGCAGATTCGGACCTTGTTGTGGTTACCGCCGGCAAAAGCCGGAAACCCGGACAGAGCAGGCTGGATCTTATGAAGGAAAATATCGATATCTACCGGAAGATCATACCGGACATAAATAAGAATTCTCCTGATTCGGTAATGCTTGTCGTGAGCAATCCGGTAGATATTATGGCTTATGCTGCATACAAGCTTTCTTCCCGTCCCCACAATATGATTATCGGTTCCGGCACAACTCTTGATACCGCAAGATTAAAATCACAGATGGCACTCAATTGTGAGGTAAATGCCAGTGACATACAGACATATATACTTGGTGAACATGGCGACAGTGAATTTGCCTTATGGAGCAGCTCTTCCATCGGAGGTATGCTTTTTAAGGATTACTGTCCTTTTTGCCGTAAAAATAAGATATGTGATTTCAAAACGGATATAAAAGAGAATATATTCAAAAAGGTCAAGCAGTCCGGTTCCGAAATAATAATAAAAAAAGGTGAGACTTCTTATGGAATAGGTCTTTCTCTGGCAAGGATATCTGAAGCTATATTGGACAATCAGAATTCCATACTGCCTGTATCCACGCTGGTCGAAGATTATCTGGATGTAAATGATTTATATATAAGTCTTCCATGCGTGATTAACAGTGAGGGTGTTAAGAAGATTATCCGGCCAGTGTTTGATGAGGATGAAGAGAAGCAGTTTAAGGAGTCTGCCGGGATTATAAGGCAGCATCTGGATAAGCTTGATATCTAAAGCGCAGAATGGGCGCCAAATCTGCTACTATTTTTTTTAAAACCAGCGATTCTATCTTAAAATATTAATTATTTATAATTTATATATTTATTAATACTCAGTATAATATTATACTTAATATATATACATTATAGTAATTGGTTATTATATAAATATCCGGAATATTCTAATAAGTTGTCTGTTTTTCAAAAATAGTAGCAGATTTGGCGCCC
>JAMCVO010000091.1 GCA_023475715.1 Actinomycetota bacterium | reverse complement strand
AAGCACCTTTTTTCTGAATATTTGCTGCAACTATGAAAGCAAATGATATAGAACCTATTGTGAGGCTTTATAGAGGATCACCAAATCCAGGGACACTTTCAGCTTCAGACTTAGATGCAATCAGTAACTATGTCATAGCAAGTGCTTCTTATATAGAATCTAATAACGAACCCAATTTACATAACGAATGGGCAGGCGGAACAATTCCAGGATGTAATGGCGCTACTAGCTGTAGTACAGCAGTTTGTGCGGTTGCAGCCCAAACCGTAATGCAAAACTGGGTCCAAGATGCAGCAAATATTCAGAAAAAAGGTGCTTATCCTGTATTCCCTGCTTTAGCTCCTGGAGGCAATTGTAATGATAATCAGTTTTTAAAAGATTCTTTTGATTATCTTAAAAATAATAATTGTACACTCGCTGATGGAACCAATGGCAACTGTCTTGAAATATTCAATCCTACCCACAGCAATAATAAACCAGCTGTTATAGGAATCCACAATTACAATTTAAATCATGATAATTCAAAAGACCTCAGTGGAAATATAATTTGGTATAACCAAGACAGTAATGCTTTTCAGCAATTTACGTTTTATGATTCAATTATTAAAAGTTATGCTGGAAAAAGTATCCCTATGCTTGCTACAGAAGGAGGGCTTGTTATAGGAGATAACAATGATAATAGATACCCAGCAACAGATGCAGCCTGGCATAAAGACGTAACTACAGCTATGGCGAACTATCAAATGGATAATAAATATCCATACTTTTTAAATACTTCCTTCTGGCTTTCTACTGATCCCGATATATTTGCAAATGCTGCTTGGTTTAATGCTGACTATTCATCTAAAGTAACTGATACTATAAATGCCCTAAAAGCTCTTCCAAAGAAAAGCAGGAATGGAAGCCAGCCTCCAGCAGCATGTACTGTAGTGGTTCCAACAGTCACTCCAATTCCAAGTGTAAAATGTAATACTGATGTTGTCTTAAATGTTTCATCAAATAATGTAAATTCAGGACAACCTATAACATTTAATATTTCAGGTGATGCATCACTTTATGTAGGAGATACCTGGACGCCAATTGGCGGGACAACAAATACTGGCTGTGATTGTATCACTACAGCTGATGGAGGAAATTCCTGTGGTTTTGCCGGCAGTAAAACCTGTACTGCAGGACAAGCAGGCAGTTACACATGGACACATTATTGGAAAAAATGTGAAGGAAGCTTTACTAACTGCTCTTCTCAATGTAGTGCAAGTGTTAATTTCAATGTTAATTCTGTTGCAACACCTACACCAACGCCAACTGTTATTGTCCCAACTGCAACCCCAACACCTGTTCCTCCTACACCAACACTGATAGTAGATAAAATAGTTCCTATAGTCAATATCACTTATCCTTACAATGGAGGAACTGTTGTAAGAGCTAGAACAATAAACATTACTGCTTCAGCATCTGATAATGTAGGAGTAAAAAAAGTTGAGTTTTATGTTAATGGCGCTTTAAAATGTTCTGATACAGTTTTTTCATACTCTTGTTCATGGCTGGTTCCTAATAAAACGGGTGTAGCTTATACACTAACTGCAAAAGCTTATGATGCAGCAGGGAATAATTCATCAAGCACAATAAAAGTTAAATCTAGATAAAATTGAAATAATAGAAGTTTTGATTACTCAACAAATTTTTTGAAGTGATCTTCGTCTTTGAAATTTCCAATCAGTGCAAGGTTATATCCTTTTGTATCTAAATATTTATTTGCCACTCTATGAATATCATCCAATGTTACTTGATTTATCCTTTTTATAATTTCATCTGGATTTTCAGGCTTATTTTCAAGAAGTTCTGATGCACCGTAAAATACAGCTACAGATCTGGTATCTTCCAGATCTAGAACAAAATGCCCTGTTAAATATTCCTTAGCTTTATCAAGTTCTTCTTTCTTAATCTCACCTTTATTTTTAATTTTCTCAAATTCTTCAACCACTATTTTTATTGCATCATCTATTCTTTTAGGATCAACACCTGCAAAAGCAGCTAAATATCCTCTATCTATATAATTTTCAGAAAATGCTCTCACATAATAAGCAAGTCCGCGTCTTTCACGTATCTCATAGAAAAGTCTGCTTGACATTCCACCGCCTAAAATAGAAGCAAGCACTGTAAGAGGATGTTTATCTTCTTCATTTAAAAGACCGACTGTTCTAACACCTAATCCAAAATGCGCCTGTTCTGTCTCTTTATATTTAATAGATATTTCAGGTTTTATTTGAGTCTCAGTAAGTCTTGAAAATTCTTCTGTCTTAAATCCTGGCATTTTAGAAAAGTATTTTTCTACCTTTTTAATACCGCTTTCAAGTGTTATATCTCCTGCTATTACAACAACCATATTAGTTGCGCTATAAAGTTTATTCATATAAGAGACAAAGTCCTGCCTAGTAAGATTTTTTATGACATCTTTTTCTCCTGATATATCCCAGCCCATCGGAGTATCATCATATAAAAGTCTTTCAAAAATATCACCAATTTTTCTTGCAGGAGTATCTTCATATAAATTAATCTCCTCAAGAATTACACCTCTTTCACGATCAATTTCAACAGGATCAAATTTAGAGTCAGAAAGAATATCAGAAAGTACATCTAGTGCTAAATCTATGTGTTCTGAAGCAGATTTAATATAGTAACCTGTAGTCTCTTTTCCTGTAAAAGCATTTGATTCTGCACCTATTCCATCTATTAGAGTTGCAATCTCGCGGGCACTTGGCCTTTTATTTGTACCTTTAAAAGCCATATGCTCTAAAAAGTGGGAAACACCGTTATTTATTTTATTTTCATATCTCGAACCAGCACCTATCAAAGCTAAGGTAGTAACACTACCAACACCTTTTATAGGAACCAGCATTACTCTTAATCCATTTTTTAAAATATGTTTGTGAAATTTCATCATAGTTTTTATAGGATAGGTGGCTTAATAGGATATCAGATTTAGATTAATCTTTCAAGATGCAGAATCTAGAATATAAGTTCTTGTTTGAAATACAATATTTGCGAAGTATAAATAAATGATAAATTTATTTACATCTTATTTACTGTTTCTATCCCAAGAAGTTCTAAAAGTTCTTTTATAGCATTTCCATAAGCTCGCGTGACATTAAGTCTCATAGCAGATGTCTTTAAATCATCAGCATTTATAATAGGAAACTTCTGATAATAAAGATTAAATTTACTGGTAAGATCGTAAAGATAATTAGCTATAATATTTGGGGCAAACCTCTCAGCTGCTTCATGAACAACATCATGTAATTTATATAATAAACGAAGTACTCCTAACTCTTG
This sequence comes from Actinomycetota bacterium, assembly GCA_023475715.1. The sequence goes on along the minus strand of JAMCVO010000091.1, from coordinate 28 downwards.
TTCTTCATATTTAAAGGTAAATCCTTCT
>JAMCVO010000390.1 GCA_023475715.1 Actinomycetota bacterium | reverse complement strand
TTTTATTAATTGCCTGTCCGGCAGAGAGATATGAATTACCGCGCCCTTCAACAATTGTTCTGTATGCCTTTGAAAAATTAAGAAAAGACATATTATCTTTTTCGCGCAAATAATTAAGACCACAGATTGACGCAATTTGTCCCAATCCAGTTTCAGATAATTTAGTTTCTAATTTATGAAGGCTTTCTGTAATTTTATCAAACCCTCCTCCAGTATCATCTAGTATTAAATGTATAAATACCTGAAAAACGTTTTTCTCTTTTGCTAAGTCTAATAAAGCGAAGAGATGCTTAAGATTGCTATATTTGCCTTCATCACCTGAAAGATTGCCGATTAAATGAAGCGAGGAGCTTTTCTCAGAGGCTTGCTGAAAAGCATTATTTAACACTTCATTATTAACCAGGCTATCTTCAATATGCTTGTCTATATATTCTCGCTCTGATTCAATCTCTTTACCACTAAAAATCGAGGTTAAATAACGTCCTGGATTATCATAAACCGCATCTTCTTTTGAGATTTTATCCGAATAAGTCAGAAGGTAGTGAGGATAGCTCGACCAAATGTCAAAAAAATTCTTCGGAGCGGCAGAAAAAATAGCATTTCCTTTCCATGAAGAAGTTAGGCCGAAACCATCAATAACACATAAGACCATAGGCTTGTTGTTTGTTTCCATTTTTATAAATTCTTTATTATTAATGACTCAGCAGTCATTGAGACAGGCTTGTTAATATTCAGCACATCCAAAATAGTAGGGGCAACGTTTGGCAGGCCTCCATTAGTCTTGAGCCTGATAGATTTATCTTTAAGATTGTTAGCAAAATATATAAAAGGGACAGGATTTGTCGTATGCTCGGTGTCGGGAGCCCCGGTATGCGGATTTACCATTTGTTCCGCATTTCCATGATCTGCGAATATGAAAGCAGTGCCGCGAAGATTTAAAACTAAAGAAAGAATTTCACCTAAACACTTATCGACAAATTCAGCTGCTTCAATCGTAGCTTCCAAGTTTCCAGTGTGGCCGACCATGTCGGTATTTGCAAAATTAACCAAATAACAATCTTGACGACCAATCTTAATCTGATTTAACAATGCCTTAGTCACTTTTTCTGCACTCATTTGCGGAATATAATCGTAAGTTTTGAAATTTTTAGGAGAAGGAACCATTAACCTAGTTTCTCCTAAAAATGGTTTTTCTCTGCCCCCATTAATAAAATATGTAATATGAGGATATTTTTCAGTCTCCGCCAAATGAAATTGTTTTAAATTACATTCCGAAAGCACTCTTGCAAGCGGTTCAGGTACTGTTTCCGGTTGAAATATTCTTTTAGCAATACTTTGATCGTCGTATATCACGAAAGAAGCGAAATAAATATTGTTAAGTTTTTTTCTATCAGGAAATTCAGCCAGATTTTCAGCTAAGAATGCTTTCGTAATTTCTCTTGACCGATCGCTTCTGAAGTTAAAAAGTATGATGGTGTCATTACTGGCGATTGGTTCAAAATTTTGAGTTTTATTCCCAATTAAACGGGGTTCAATAAACTCGTCGGTTATCCCCACAGCATATGCGGAAGAAAATGCCGCTCTTGCATTCTCATATTGATTGCCCTCTGATTTTACCAACATATTGTAAATACGGGCAATTCTTCCCCATCGGTTGTCTCTATCCATCGCGAAAAACCGGCCTGAGACAGAAGAAATAGTGCCTAGCCCAATATTTTTTATTTCCCTCTCAACTTCCTCAATCATTTCAATTCCAAATGTTGGAGGAGAATCTCTCCCATCTGAAAAAAGATGAATAAACACTCTACTGCAACCGTTTTGCTTGAGTGCACGAAGCAAGCCATACAAATGATTTATGTTGCTATGAGTTACGGTTTTCGACAAAAGACCCATTACATGAATATTGGATTTATTTTTAGTTGAATGTTTAATTCCTTCTAATAGAGCTTTATTATTTGGGAAAGATCTATCTTCTATCTGCTGATCAATCAGGGTTGTATCCTGATGAACAACATGGCCTGCTCCAATATTTAAATGTCCAGCTTCGGAGTTTCCAGGCGTACCAACCGGCAAACCAACCGCACCGTCAGATGCATTCAAAAGAGTGCTAGGGTATTTCTGCCAAATCAAATCAAAAGTCTTGGTTTTAGCCTGAGAAATTGCATTGCCACCCCATGCAGGTGCATGGCCCCAACCATCTAAAATAATAGCCAGAAATGGCTTTTTTCTGCTCAGTATCTCCATCGCCCTCCAATTATATCCTGCGATTTAAACGTCTTTACTTTGCTAATTCCTGCTTTAAGTATTCAATGTTTCTAATCGTGCTGGGATCTTCATCATTTAAAACAGCAAGATAAAAAGAAACATAATCGCTAAACAAAGTAGCTACTAAGACTTCAGAAAGGTAGGAATCGCACGGTAAAAATTTAACTCGTTCGAATTTTATCTTATTTCTTCTTAATATTTCGCAAGTAATATTTTGTCTTATCGCCACTCTTTGATGATCATAATTAGACTCCAGTATCACAACAAAACTATTAAGCTTTGGATGATGGTACCCTTCTAATGCGTTATGGTTTAATTCAGGAAAAATTTCATAAAATGAAAAGTTTTTCGAATTCTCATTGATTTGGCATTTTAAACGTTTCCCAATTGCAGTCAAAGCTCCGCTCGCATAAATTATCGGAACAGAGTCATATAATTTACTAGCCAGAATTTTAGCCGGATTCGTAGCAGCACGATTCGAGACCTTATATTTTTCAGCATATTCGTTCAATGTCTCAAGCGATTTGTTAAACAGAGAATCAGAAATATTTAACCTGCCAATTTTAGCAAAAATAGACAACAGAGAAACAAAAAGGTATGGAAAAGCTGCCCGTGGCTGAGATTTATAATTAAATAGAAGACAAGGAACATTGAACTTATCGGCAAGCACCTTTAGTTTGCCGCCGGTAGTTATCACTAAGAGCTTTGCTCCCTTTTCTTTTGCTGCCAAAAAAGCGGCAAGTGTTTCTTCTGTATTTCCAGAATAAGAATTCGCTATAACCAAGGTATCCTTATCAACCCAGCCAGGAATTTTATAATCATGGACAACTTCCACCACATCACTGTTTCCGAGCTCATTCAACAAATCTTTTATAATTTCGCCAGAAATACCTGAAGCGCCCATCCCCAAAATAACAAATTTCTTGGGCTTAATATAGTATGATGGAGGGGCAAAATTTCTCATTAAATTCCAGGCATCCAAACATGTTTGCGGAAATTTTTCAATATCCAGAAGCATATTTTTAGTATCGGCCCTTTTTGAATTAATATTATCCAGTCGTTCAGACATCGCTCTCCTTTTATTACGCTTGTTGTCT
>JAMCVO010000074.1 GCA_023475715.1 Actinomycetota bacterium | reverse complement strand
TTACAAGGATGGAATGCCAATATATGCGGAATGCGGTGGACTCATATATCTTGCTGAAAATTTTATAGATGCGGAAAATAAAAAATATCCGATGCTCGGCATAATACCTGCAGATATAAAATTAAGCGGCAGCTTAAAGGGCTTTGGTTATAAACTTGCTCAAACAAGGTTTGATACCATTATCGGTGATGCAGGAATGAAGGTAAAGGGACATGAATTCCACCACTCTTTTTCAGTTGAAGAACTGTCTGATAAATACAGACCATATATTTTAAAATCAAAATATGAAAAGGAAGCAAAAGGTACACTGGACGGATTTGCAGACAGCAATCTTTTTGCTGCTTATCTTCATATTCATTTTATAGGAAATATTCCTGTCGTATCCAATTTGATCAATTATGCTCATTGCTATAAAGTAAAAAGAGATAAAAGAAGAAAATTATAGGGGATTAATATTAAATGATGAAATTTCAATAATTTGATGGCAAATCGGTGGTTAAGTTTATAATAATAATGTTTTCTGACTAGGACAGGCAGGAAAATTTTATGGAAAAGCAGGCAAAAACAATCATGATTCAGGGGACTGGTTCGCATGCTGGTAAAAGCATTACAGTTGCGGCATTATGCCGTATTTTAAAGCAGGATGGTTATAGTGTCTGCCCCTTTAAAACCCAGAATATGGCACTTAATTCTTTTATCACTTCCGATGGGGGAGAAATGGGAAGAGCGCAGGTTGTCCAGGCAGAGGCTGCAGGTCTGGCTCCCGAAGTATATATGAATCCGATTCTGCTAAAACCGGTTGCCGATACCGATGCGCAGGTTATTTATATGGGTAAAGTAGTAAAAAATATGTCTGCGGCAGAGTATGATGAAAAGAAAAAATATTATGTTAATGAAATAAAAGAACTGATTAACAAATTAAAAAGAAAGTTCGACGTAATAGTAATCGAAGGAGCCGGAAGCCCCGCGGAAATAAATTTACTTAAAAATGATGTTGTAAATATGAAAACCGCAGAAATTGCGCAGTCCCCGGTTATACTTGTCGGAGATATTGACAAAGGTGGTGTGTTTGCACATTTTTATGGTACTGTTAAAATTCTTCCGGAAAAATACCGGAAATATTTTAAGGGAATGATTATAAATAAATTCAGGGGAGATAAAAGTCTGCTGGATCCGGGGATAAAATGGATTGAAAATAAGTTGAAGCTGCCCATGGTTGGAGTTATTCCGTATTACAGAGATATTTTTATTGAGGAAGAGGATTCCGTAAATCTTGAAAAACAGTTCAGCAAACAGATAAATTCAAATAGCATCGCTAATATAAAAATTGCGGTTTTGTATCTTCCCCATATTTCCAATTTTACTGATTTTAATGCTTTGGAATTAGAACCGGGAGTTGATCTGCTTTATGTAAGAAAAATTACTGAACTGGCTGATTTTGATCCTGATGTAATTATTATTCCCGGAAGTAAAAGCACTATAAACGATTTGTTATATTTAAGAAACAGCGGAATTGAATCTGAGATACAGAGAAGATACAGCAAAGGAACAATTATATTTGGTGTTTGCGGAGGATATCAGATGCTCGGGCGTAAAATTACAGATAAATATAAAACCGAATCAAAAGATTTTGAAAGCATTGAAGGAATCGGAATTTTAGGTATTGAAACCGAATTTTTAAATGAAAAATACACCCGGCAGGTTGATTTCTCTTTTAATGATAAACTGTCAGATTTTTTTAAATCCTGTAATTTTAATTTACATTATAAATTTGATGTCAACTTCAATATGAATGGCTATGAAATTCATATGGGTATTTCGAAATCAAATACAAAAATTTGGCGTTCTGAAAATATCATAAAAAATAAAGAATTTTTAACTATGTCATTATTTAAAATCAGATCAAAAACCAAAATACCAGAGCGCGGTACAACAAATATTTTAAATAATTATGGCTGCGATTATAATAATAATTATGAAGATGGCGTTATTTCGGTTAATCCGGTTAAAAAAAATATAGCTATAGGCACTTATGTCCATGGAATTTTTGATAGTTTTGAAGTGAGAAAATTTTTAATCAGTCTGGCCAAATATGTAAAAAATCCTGGTTCTGGAAAGACAGAAAATAAAATCACAATAGCCAGCGAAAGAGATAATTATTTTTCCTATAATGAATTAAAAGAAAAACAATATGATAAACTTGCAGATCTCTTCAGGGAAAACATGGATATGAAAATGTTCTATAATATTCTGAATAATTCATAAAGATTTTATCCTACGGTAACTGTTAGCAGAATAGAGGGGAGTCCCTCATATTTGTAGTAACTTTATAATTGACCACTTAGTTCCAAAACTATATGATTTTACATGAGAAAAAAAGAACCTTAATAGTCTATAAAGTTAGTATTAAGAGCAATAAAAGACCATCCATTCAGATTTGTTAAATGTTTTATTAATAAATTATAGACAACGATAGAAGTGCTCCATTACGAAAATTATAATAATTATTTTAAAATTTAATACATCTTACCTTTACTAAATATGTTTTTTGACATTAATTTTAGATTCTCTGAAATAATAGGTTTAAATTCCATCAGGTCAATAATATCTTTTTTTACATCAATCCCTGGAGCAATTTCAATTAAAGTAATACCTATTTTTTCTAACTTAAATACAGCACGCTCAGTTACATATAAAACAATTTGATTTTGTTCTAAGGCATATTGACCGCTGAATGTTATCTGTTCTACACTTGAGACAAACTTCCTGCATTTACCTTCATTTAAAATATTTAATTTATCATTTTTAATTTCTATCTTTAATCCATTTGAAGTAAAAGTTCCGCAAAATACTACTTTTTTTGCATTCTGGCTGATATCTATAAATCCTCCGCATCCTGCAAGCCTGCCCCCAAACTTGCTTACGTTAACATTCCCGTACTTGTCGGCTTCTGCCATACCTAAACAGGCAATGTCAAGTCCTCCGCCATCATAAAAATCAAATTGATAAGGCTGATCAATTATTGCTTCAGGATTATATGAAGCACCAAAGCTTAATCCTCCTGCAGGAATTCCTCCAATTGCTCCGGCTTCAACTGTTATCTTCATGATATCAAGTTTTCCTTCTTCATTTGCTATCATGCTGATACCTTCCGGCATACCAATTCCAAGATTAACAATAGAATTTTTTTCTATCTCTAACAAAGCTCGCCTTGAAATTATTTTTCTTTCATTTAATGGGAGCTTGGGAATAAAATTTAATGGGATTTTAGCTTCACCACTAAATGATGGATTGTATCTTTCACTAAATGTCTGCCAGTGATTTTGCGGTTTTGATACAACTACTGCATCTATATAGGGACATTGCA
>JAMCVO010000130.1 GCA_023475715.1 Actinomycetota bacterium | reverse complement strand
ATTATTGAATATTATCTTAATGTGCGTACGTTTCAATTATCGCTCAATTATCGCGATGTCTCTTTTTTACAAGTGATGTAACACTCGGCATCAGGATAATCATGGAAAGCATAAAAATCCAGAATGATCCTCCGATACGGGTGACCCAATTATAATTTCCCAATAAGGTTACTACAAAAAATATTCCCGATACCAATACTGACAGGCTGGTATAAATAATTGCACTCTTAAAACCTATAGTATTGATTTTCATGACATTTCTCCTATCTATTAACTCTCCTATTTATTAAATCTGCTTGCGCTGACAGCCTCCGGTATTACACCTTGAATCGGTTCTGATTTTAATAATTTGCTATGACGGCGGATAGCCGGAATATATCCTCTCATACGAAGTGTATTTAAAGTCACCGAAAGTGAACTTGTAGCCATCAGCAGAGCGGCTAACTCCGGACTTACCATTTGTGCAAAGAATGGATAAAGAAGACCTGCGCCAATTGGAATGGACAATGCATTATAACTAAAAGCCCAGAAAAGATTTTGCTTTATCAGACGCAGAGTTTGCCTGCCTATCTGTAAAGCAGCAATTACATCCATTAGGTCATCCTTTATCAGAATTACATGGCCGGTTTCCTTCGCTACATCAGTACCTGAACCAACAGCGATCCCGACATTAGCCTGAGCTAAAGCAGGTGCGTCATTTATGCCATCACCAACCATTGCCACCCTATAGCCTTCCGCCTGAAGTTTTTTTACTTCATTTGCCTTATCTCCGGGCAGAACTTCAGCCAATACTCTGTCAATGCCTACCTGCCGGGCAATTGCTTCAGCAGTACGTTTGTTATCTCCGGTCATCATGGCTACATTGATTCCCATACGATGCAGTTCCCTGACGGCTGTTGCCGATGTTTCTTTCAAAGTATCTGCTACAGCAACAATTCCCGCAGGTTTACCATCAATAGCAACAAACATAGCAGTTTTGCCTTCGATTTCCAAATTGTCTGCTTTTGATCCCAAGCTCTCCAAATTTACCTTTCTTTCAGACATCAGACGTCTGTTGCCAAGAAGGATTTCGCTTCCTTTGAGTTTGACTTCAACTCCATGTCCGGGGATGGCATTAAAGCTCTCCACCTCTTCCAGAATAAGGTTTCGCTCAACAGAACTGCGTACTATGGCTTCCCCAAGCGGGTGCTCGGAATTCTTTTCAGCAATTGCTGCAAGTCTCAAAACTTCATTTTCAGAGAAATCGCCAAGAGCCAAAACATCAGTAACGGAAGGCTCTCCTTTAGTTAAGGTGCCAGTCTTGTCAAAAATGACTACCTGTACCTTTGCAGTAGCTTCTATAGCGTCAGCACCTTTGAATAATATTCCATATTCTGCCCCTTTCCCACTTCCAGCCATAATAGCGCTGGGGGTAGCCAGCCCAACAGCACATGGACAGGAGATAACCAGCACGGTAACTGAAGTAAGCAGAGAAAAGCCGAAGACACCCATACCCGTTAGAAGGTAAGGGGTAAGTATGAGCCGGCTTTCAGGTACAAACCACAAATTATAGCCTACAAAAAACCAGAACAGGAAGACGGCAAGGGCTAATGCATGCACGCCCAGGATAAAATGTCCTGCAACTTTATCTGCTATCTTCTGGATGGGAGCCTTGGTTGTCTGAGCATCTTCTACAAGCTTGATGATCTGGGCAAGAGCAGTATCTTTGCCTACCCGCGTCGCCTTGAATTTGAAAGCACCGGTCTTGTTTATAGTTCCCCCTATAACTTCATCATCAGTTTTCTTTTCTACAGGAATGCTCTCACCCGTAATCATTGATTGATCAACCGAGGAGTATCCATCCATAACTATTCCATCTACCGGTATAGCTTCGCCGGGACGCATCAATAATAAATCCCCAATCTGTACTTCCTCAGCCGGGATATCTATTTCCTTTCCATCCCTTAAAACTCTTGCTCTTTTTGGCTGAAGCTTCATGAGGCGCCGTATGGCTTCAGATGTACGGCCCCTAGTAATTGCCTCAAGATAACGGCCCAGAATAATAAAAGCAGTAAGCAATGCTGCTGCCTCATAGAAGGTTGCCTCTCTGCCGCCAAATCCGGCATTAGGCCAAAAAGTGTTAATGATTGCGATAAGGTATGCTGCGCCAATACCGGTAGCATATAGAAGGTTCATATCGGTAAATCCGCGTTTTAAGCCATTCCAGCTTTTGATAAAGAACTGCCTCCCTGGACCAAAAACTATTGGAGTGGTCAGAATAAAAAGAAAGATTTTATTGTTCATCCATACAGGAAAAATATTGGGTAAGAACCAATAAGGTTGAAAGGTGCCAATCATCACAACTATTCCAATAGACCAGGCAATAATCAGGTTAATACGCTGGCGTTTTATTTCCAGCTGTCGTTCTTCTTTTTCCCTGTCAAGAGCTTCCTGCCCTTCGGAACGTTCACTTACGCCATAACCAAGTTCCTGGATAACTTTCTTAATCTCATTTATAGAAGTAATCCCGGATTCATATTCGATCTGGGCATTGCCAGTTGCCAGATTAACATTCACTTTATAAACACCCTTCAGGTCACCGACTGCTTTTTGTATATTCTGTACACAGGTAACACATGTCATGCCAGTGATTTGCAGGTTAGCGGTATTTAGCACAACGCCGTAACCAATTCCATCAACTGCTTTTTTTATTTCAATTATTGAAGCTTGATTCGGATCATACTCAACCAATGCTTTACCAGTTGCAAGATTAACCACCGCGGATTTTACTCCAGGTACACCCTTCAGAGCTTCTTCCACGTGTGCAACGCAGGAAGCGCATGTCATGCCACTGACAGTTAAAGATGCTTTTTTAAAATCACTGGAACCTGTCATTTTTTAACCTCCAAAAATGTTTTATCTGCTTTCTATATGCCTAATAATAATTATACCATAAATAATAACTATACTACATGCCCTATCCCCCTATTGGGCATATCCCATATTATATATCCTTCTTTTTCCCTTTGTCAAGGATATGAATTGCTTTAAGCTCTGAAGAAAAAGAATCTGAAGTTATCATAAACTAAAAAAATCTATCAAGAAACTTTATTCTAAGCTACTGCGAACCATCCGGGTGGATGAGAGCCCGTGATTTCATTTGGTAAAGATTTACTTATTTATCAGGGCTCGCTGATTATTCTTACAAGTTGCGGGCAAACCCTTATAAAATCATTGACATTTAATGTCAATATCTTGTCTGCAGTTATTTTTTTTGCAGCATTTAAAATCAAGCCATCATAGCTTGCCCCACCGGCAATATTACCATTAGAAAGCCCATCCAGTAAATTAATATAATCTTTTTTGCCATAAGCAACTTGTAAGAATAAT
>JAMCVO010000236.1:348-3377 GCA_023475715.1 Actinomycetota bacterium | reverse complement strand
CAGTAGTTTCAGCTGCGGCAGTGGTTGCAGTGGTTTCAGCTGCAGTGGTTTCAGCTGCTGCCGTAGTTGTTGTTGAGGAAGTTTTACAGCCAGCCAATGCGATACTAAAAATAACTGTGATAACTACTAAGATTCCTGTTAATTTCAATATTTTATTTTTCATTCTGCCTCTCTTTTAAAATAATTAATTAAAAATAGATAAGAACTTTATTATCGTGCTGCACCTCCTCTCCAATTTTATAATAATTTTCTTTTTTTCACCTCCCTTGGAAAGATTTATAATCAGATTGATAGATTAAATACTTCATTATATTTATACTTATGTATATAAGTATAATAACTATTATTTATAATGTCAACGGTATAATGCAAAATTAATTATCTTCCGCGATAATTGGGCAGAATAACCTATTTCAAAGAATTCAATGCCTTATGAAATCTTTCGGTTTCTTTCTTAACGTATTCCTCTTCACCAAATATATAAGCCAGGACAATGTTGGGAATGGTCTTTTCCGCAACAGGACATAATCCATCAGGATAATTATTATTTTTACCGGTGTAATCTTTACAATGGAAAGCATGTGCAAGTTTTTCTTTAAAAAGAGGCTGCTTATAAGGCGGCATATTCGTATAACCTATGGAAACAGATTTTACACCATATCTTGTCAAAGCTTTAATCAAGTCATCCTGAGTTATCCCATTATCATCTCCATGAAAAGTTGCAGCCCAATGATAATAAGTATGAACAGCTTCATCTGGTCCACGCTGAATTTTTATAAATTTGCAGCCTTCTGCCGCATTATTATAATAGGAGGCATTTAGCTGCAGTTTTTTAATAAATTCGGGAAGTTTCATAAATTGTGAAAGCCCAAAGGCAGCAGTAAGCTCATTGATCCTGTAGTTATATCTTAAACCTATTGTTGCAGCAGAATGTGTAGTCGGAGCTCCACCAAAAGATCTTAATGTGCCAATAATTTCGTCGTCATCAGTTATGGCCATTCCGCTGTCACCCGTGCTCATCTGTTTGCTTGCCTGAAAACTGAAAGAACCGACATCTCCCCATGTTCCTACATATCGCCCCTTATAAGTAGCAAGAATTGCCTCTGCACAATCTTCAACCACCTTGAGTTTATATTTTTTTGCAATGTTTGTTATTTTGTCCATCTCTGCAGGCAAGCCCCATGCATGGGTCACAAGAATTGCTTTAACATTACTGCAGCTTTTAATAACATCCTCAATCTTATCCGGATCCATATTATGTGTTATGGGATTTATATCGGCAAAAACAGGGATTGCATTATTATATAGAACTGAAATTGGTCCAAAAGCAAAAACTGAATCACAAATTACTTCACTCCCGGCAGTTACACCTGCGGCAATAAGACCTGTATGCAGTCCGCTCATGGCACTTGACAACGCCATTGCATGTTTTACTCCATGAAATTTTGCAAACTCATCTTCAAATTTTTTGGTATATTTTCCGCCGATTATGCTTGAGATCAGACCTGTATTTAAAACATCCATCAGTGCGTTTTTCTCTTCGGTACCATACTTTCTGACACCCATAGTTACTTCATATTGGTCAAATGTTGCCTTATCCATATCCGCTCCCGTTTTAAATAATTAATATTTTTAAAATGGTATTTGTTTTAAATTTAACTGAATTTCAACTTATATACTTATATATATATGTATTATGCCATAAATCATTATTTTGTCAATTTATTTTTAATATAATCGCAATTCAGACTGTATGTTATAAAACCTGGAAAGGGTAAATATTCTATTCTCGAAATATTGATAAGTACTTGTATATTTAAGTAAATAAGTTTAGCATATTATAACAATAAATTAAAAAATAGAGAAAGTGTGCTTTTATTAAGCCTGCGGAGTTTAATTCCGGAAAAAATTTTATTCTCATTTTTTTTTCCCAACAGCTTATCCTGGCGGTACTTCAAAGAAGTGTCGGTCCCTTGATACCTCTAATATCTGAGGAGCTGAAAATAGGGAAGCACTATATTGGCTTCAGTCTTTCTTTGGGGATGTTGGGGGCATTGATAGCTTCATTTGTATCTGTTTATTTTATTGCAAAATTTGGTGTAAAAAATATAATCTATTTCGGATTACTGTTAAATCTGGCAGGCTCTGTGGTTTTATTCTTCCTGCCGTCATATCTGCTGTTTACTATTGCGTATTTTGCTATACAATTTGGTTATTCAGCCGCATTTATAAGTATCCTGACAGCAATCAATAATACTTTTAAAAATAATAAAGTAAGGGCTATTTTAAAAATAGATTTAGGGTATTTTACGGGGTTGACCATTACTCCCCTCGTGTTGAGCCTGTTTTTCTTTTTAAAAGTTGACTGGCATTGGCTCTTTTTATGTATGCTTATTCCTCAAATAATATTGTTAATTTCCATGTTTTTTCTGGATATACCGCAAAACAATAAAAACGACATATCCGCAACCAAAAATTCAAAAATTGATTTTAAGGTTATAAAAAATCCGGTTTTTATCTTCTGTATTTTAATAATTTTCTTAAATGCTGCAATGCTGAATACATTTTATGATTGGTTTACTACTTATTTCGGAAGCATATACAAAAATATCAGTTATAATTTCTTATTTTTATCTGCTTATAGTTTTTCCATCCTGGCAGGGCTTCTGTTAAAAAATAAATTAATTAATTATTTCAAAGATAAAAAAATCCTTTTATTTAACGGCCTGTTTTCTTTTATATCTCTTACGGGAATTCTCCTTTTTGATTTGATTGCCTTAAAGGTTATTATGGTCTTTTTATTAGGTTTTAGTCTTTCAGGCAACTTCGACTTTGCTGCATCAATTGCACTTGAATATTTTGATGATAAATCTGATTCCATATGCATGCTTTTGGTCTCATCCATTTATATTGGAATAATTACTTTTCAATACCTGGATGGATTTTTTACGGAGAAATTTTCAACATATAGTATGCTATATATCAACTTTATACTTTCTTTTATTTTTTCAACAGATATACGTTTGCCA
>JAMCVO010000236.1:0-338 GCA_023475715.1 Actinomycetota bacterium | reverse complement strand
TGTCCGGTATCTTTCCTTCAAGAACAAAATTGATCCTATCTCTTGAATTCATATTTCTTCCTTCCAATCATATTAAAGTTATTTATAAAATTGTTTTAAAGATATTTCTCCGAAGCCTTCCATATTCAGATATAAGTTTATGTTCCATGTTCTTCTTTTATTTTTTCAACAGATATACGTTTGCTAAAATTAAGTACCATAACACTTGCCAGAAAAATAAAAGAAAGTATAAAGTTGATATATAGCATACTATATGTTGAAAATTTCTCCGTAAAAAATCCATCCAGGTATTGAAAAGTAATTATTCCAATATAAATGGATGAGACCAAAAGCATGCA
>JAMCVO010000768.1 GCA_023475715.1 Actinomycetota bacterium | reverse complement strand
TATAGCAACAACATCACCTGAGCTGGCCGCCATTCCAAATCTGACAGCATAACCTTTTCCCTTGTTATGCTCATAACCAATGACTTTAACGTTAGAATATTTTTTAGAGAAAGCTAAAGCCTTGTCAAACGTTTTATCTAAATTACCATCAACTACACAAACTAACTCTGTCGGGTAACGTAATTTATCAAGCACATCTTGTATTCTTTTAAGATCCTTTATTATCGTCTTCTCCTGATTATAAGCAGGAACAATTATAGAAAGTAATTTTATTTCCATATACCGTCTTTTCTTTTGTAACTAGAGTATATAAGCAGACTAAGCAGTAGTAAAGCATTTACTAATGTAGATACTAATACTACTTGGAAAAGGCTTTCATGAAAAACCCAAATTGCGATTATTTGACCTAAAGCCGCAGCAAATGGAAAAATTACCACATTTGTATCTCCAAGCGACAAATTAAAGCTCACCAACAAAGACGATAATGTAAATAAGCTAATGAAAATTCCAAACCATACCAATAAATTGGAAGCGCCCAAATATGCCGATCCGTATAATAAACTTATTGCAAACTGTGGAAATACCCAATAAAACAAAGTTAAAATGAAAGCTACAGCTCCTGTTGTAGCTATACTATAAAACAATATTTTCTTGTACTTTCCTCCTCTAGATTGGCGTTGCGATATCAAGGGAAACATAACAGAAGCAATTGGCCCCGTTCCAAAAAAAATTATTTTACCGAGTGTAGAAAGCGATGCGTATATGCCTGTATCATGGGCAGTGAAGAAATGTTTCACTAAGATCAAATCGGAAGAATAAAGGGCAGTTATGGAAAAAGATTGTAAGGCCACCGGCAAGGCAAATAAAAATATCTTTTTCGCATCCGGAAATGTAACAACTTTTTCAGAATAGTTTTTTAAATAAGAATTGGTTAAATACCATCCAATTATTGCCGATAGCGCAAAACCAACCATCGCACCCATTACCTGAAAGCCTAAATAAACCAATAAGATACTCCCTAACAGCTTAATAATATTCTCAATTAGAGTTGTGGTGATCGTTTCCTTAAATTTAAGTAATCCCTGAAGGATCGCCCTGTTTAATACTGTTTGGATGGCAAATAAAAATGACACCGCTATAACAAACCAATAAATAATATTTTTTATATGCAGAAAACTGGATAAAAGCGGTGAAACTATAAGTACCCCCAAAGCAAATAGTACAGCCATTAGAAATATCTTTCTTTTAAACCAACTTACTATTGCTTGAGTTTCGGCCTCATTTTTTGACCCTGAAATATACTTAATTACAACCAGGTTAATAGAAGCTGGAATTATCCCTAATAAACCAATTATCGAAAGCATTGATGCTAATTCACCATAATTCGAAGGTCCCAATATTCTACCCATTATTAAGTGATATAAATAGGCTAAAAAGTTGACACTATTACTTCCAAGTACCATTATGGCACTACCTGAAAATAGTGGGTGGTTTCTTGTGGGAATACTATTTTTTTTCATGCCACCCAATACCCTCTTAAGAATAATATACTTTCCCAAATCAATAAAACAGCCATTATAATTATTAATATCAATTTACTTACCATTCCCCATTTATTTATAAATAATGAAGCTGCAATAAAGCTTGGAAAAAATACTAAAACATATCTTGGCACCGATGAAAAACTACCCTGCACGGTAGTAATCAAGAAGGCGATTGATGCATATATCAGATAAGACATCCTTATTTTCTTGATATAACCATAAATGGGCAGTAATAAAAATAGTATTCCCACAAGAAACTCCAAAACTACAGTTTGATAAATAGGAGCAAGTTTATCGACCGTAATAAGCATTTTGAAATAGCGGAAATACACTTGCGGTAAGGTAACAAACGAGGACTGGCGTTGTTCGCCAACATATTTCTGCAAGTTATAAAAAGCCAACGGATCATTTACGGTAATATATTGATACAGCATATACAACCCTAGGCCTAAAGGAATAAAAAGCAAATAAAAATTTTTATATACCTGAAGCTTTTGTTGCTTAGCTTCAAATAGCAGGGCTGGCAAAAGTATAATACCAAAAACTCGTGTCAGGGTAGCAAGAAAGCCAAAAAAAACCGCCCATAACCAGTTACCTTTTCTGGCTTTATAAAATGAAAGCACAGTAAGAAGCAAAAATAATGATTCATTATAGACTGAGCCGAAATAAAAGGAAGTTGGAAATGCAACTAAAATAACAAGAGTCCAAAAAGCAATCTTTTTTGAATAATCCAAAAGGACTAACTTAAATAAATAATAAAGCGCCAAAAGAAATGCCAAATTAGAAATCAGTAGTCCGGCAATTGTTCCGTAGAATAAGGAAGAGAATAGGTCATGGGCAAAAAACCCAGCCAATAATGAAATTAATAGGGGATAGAGCGGGAAAAAAACTTGTTCTCTTATATTATATCCAAATATCGAGATTGATAGGTAATGCTCACCGTCAAAATTCGCCCATGGAAATACCTGCGGCAGTAACTGGTAATTTTTATATCCGCCTCCGAGGAATTTATCTTGATAATTAAGAGGAATAAAAGTTAATCCGATAATTAAACTGGCTGCCAGCAAAATTCTCCACAAACAAATTAAGCCTAAAATTTTAATCAATAAATTATTCATTTGTTATAGATTGATGATAAATCTCTTTCGTTCTTGCTGCTGTTTGTACCCAAGAAAAATTCCTAGCTTGCTGCAATCCAAGCTTTGAGAGTTTATATTGCAAAGATTTATTTTCCAATACTTCAATTAATATTTTAACGAACTGACTTAAATTCTTAGGATCAAAATAAATAACAGACTCGCCCCCTATTTCCGGCAAGCTTCCACCATTGGAACAAATGACAGGTGCGCCGCAATTCATAGCCTCAAGAACAGGTAAACCAAACCCTTCGTATAAAGAAGGCTGAATATATGCCGTAGCTAAATTATAAAAAGAGACCAGATCGGGCATTTCTAAAAATCCAGGTCTTAATATCAAATCGGTAAGATTATTGTCCTTAATGAGCCGGTTCGCCTTCTTCAAACTCTCCAGTTCGGGGTGATTAATATTTTCTACGTTCTTTAAAAAAACATTACCCACCAATACCAGTTTCAGATCTTTAAATTTTGCGCTTTTTATTAATTCATTAAATCCTTGAATTAAAAAAGGTAAATTCTTAACCCAGTTAGCATCCCCTACATACAATAAAAAGTTATCCGGTAAATTGTATTTTCTACGAACGTGTATCAATTGTGTATCTGCTAAAACCCGAAACTCTTTCCCTGCAGCCAAGGGTACAACTGCAACTTTGCTATCTTTCAAACCCAAATGTTTAATTATGTCTTTCTGTTCATG
>JAMCVO010000343.1 GCA_023475715.1 Actinomycetota bacterium | reverse complement strand
TTATCAATGTCTAGAATTAGAGTATAAAGATGAAGTCCATGACGGATATTTTTTTCAAATGGTGAAGGAATCCCAACTGGTAAATCTTTAAACGCTTCGTTATATTCCTGCCATATCTGAAGTCTCCTTTTCCAGTTTTCTTCAATTCGTTTCAGCTGATGTATACCCATTGCTGCCTGTATGTCTGTCATATTATATTTATATCCGGGGATTATAACCAAATAATGCTTATATCCCTCGTTAGAATACCTTTTCCAAGCATCTCTGTTCATCCCATGCAAAGACAGCATCCTCATATTATCAACATAACTACAGTCATTCAGAGTAATCATACCTCCTTCTCCGGTTACTAAGTTCTTTGTAACATAAAAGCTAAATACTGATATATCTCCTATGTCCCCTACTTTTTTGTTATTATATTCTGCCTCTATAGCATGAGCGCAATCACTTATGACTTTCAAATTATATTTTTCAGCTAATTTTAAAATTTCTGCCATATTACATGGCCTGCCAGCATAGTGAACAGGAATTATGGCTTTAGTTTTTTTACTAATCTTTCTTTCTATTTCAGCAGGACTAATATTTAAACTGTCTTTTTCTATATCTGCAAATACAGGTAATCCTCCAGCATGAATTATGGCATTTACTGTAGCGCAAAAAGTCATTGGCGTTGTTATTATTTCGTCTCCTTTATTTATGCCAATAGAAACTAATGAAATATGGAGACCGGCTGTGCAGGAATTTACAGCTATGGCATACCTGCTTCCTACATACTTTCTAAACTCGTCCTCAAATTTATTAACCTTAGGTCCGGTTCCAATCCAACATGAACGCATAGTTTTTACCACTTCTTCAATTTCATCATCAAGTATTTGAGGACTGCCAAATATTAAAAAGTTCTTTCTTTCCGGTCTTTTAGTTATATGACTGATTCTGTTTTTTTTACGTAATATAGACATTTATTACCTACTAAACATAATATTAACGTATTTACTTACATTGCATACTAATTATACTTATATTGATATGTAATGTCAACAAAAAAGTATTAGATCATGGTGCATTTTTTATTTTAATAATTTATAAATAATTACAAACATCGGTTTTATCTTTTTCAACACTTGAAATTAAGTGTATACATTCTAATATTTCTTCCTCTACTCTCATCATTAACGCTGAAAATAAAACTTTTATTTGGAGTAAATAAAAAAATAATTTATTTTCCCTATTGACATCTGTTAAAAACAGAGGAATAATTAATCATGTTTAAAACTAGTTTAAAACATGTTTAATTTAAGGAGACGAAATTAATGACACAGGATGAAATTAATACCAAACAAAAGATTTATCAGGCAACATTAGAGTTAATCAACAGTGGGAAAGATGCAAAACATATTACAACCAGACAAATAGCCGTAAAAGCAGGTGTGAATTTGGCTCTTGTTAATTACTATTACCAGTCAAAAGAGAATCTGCTAAGCCAGGTCGTAGGAATGATGATGGGCAGCATTATCAGCCAGACAATTCAAAATGACAGTATGCAAACAGATGCAAAAAGCAGGCTGCGCAACATCTTAATCTCAACAGCAGATGCTGCATTTAAGCATTATAATGTTTGCAAAATCGTTCTTTCGATCGAACTTAAAAACGGATGTAAAAATTCCTGCGATATGGTTATGCCCTTGTTAAAAGAAATATTTAAGGGATATAGCGAATCGGATCTAAGTATTATTGCCCTGCAGTTAATGCTCCCCTTCCATCATTTCTTCCTTGAGCCTGAAATTTACAACGTATATTTAAATACTGATTTTTTTGATGAAAAACAAAGAAGGCAAAAGATCGATCAGATGATTGACTGTCTTTTGGCCGGATTAACAAAGGAGGTTAAATAATGGCACACGTAAATGCCTACGAATCAGGCAGGAACTTCATTAACCGTGCAACCCTTGCTATTGTCGCTACGCTGGGCGTTATTTTTGGCATAAGCGGTATGGGGCACGGATTTTTTGAAGCGCTGCAGGGCTATACCCCAACCAATGGGTTGGTAATCGATGCTATAGGTAAAGCAAACCAGATATGGGCATATGGCAAAGAACCTGCATTCACAATCATTCCAAACTTTTTAATTACAGGAATTGCAGCAATGATAGCCGGTCTTGCTGCTATTATTTGGTCGGTAGGTTTTTTGCATAAAAAGAATGGTTCAATCATCTTTTTGCTGCTGTTTGTAATATTATTTCTGGTTGGTGGAGGTATAGCGCAGGTCATATTTTTTATCATAGGGTGGCTCTTTTCAACACGTATCCACAAGCCGCTAACCTGGTGGCACAAAGTTTTTTCTACCGGTGCACGCAGAGTCCTTACCAGGCTGTGGATTATCTTTCTGATTATAAGCACACTTCTTATTCTTTTTGTATTGGAAATTGCTATCTTTGGGTTTGTTCCCGGAATTTCCAATCCGGATACAATAAATACGGTGATGCTGTCTGCTTTAGGTATAGAGTTTGTTTTTTTGATTCTGGCTTTCATTTCAGGAATTGCACATGATATAGAGAAGGGAGGTTTACAAAATGGAGAAAAACATTCTGGTGGCATATGCATCTAAGAGAGGGGCAACAGCAGAAATTGCAACAAAAATTGGAGAAGTACTCCGACAAAAAGGATTGCAAGCAGATGTCTTACCGGTAGATAAAGTTAAGACCTTGGCACCCTATGGAACAGTTGTGCTAGGCAGCGCTGTTTACATTGGGCAATGGCGCAGGGATGCCGTAAAGTTTCTAAGTAAGAATGAAAAATGTTTATCAGAACTTTCTGTATGGCTCTTTTCCAGCGGCCCTACAGGCGCAGGAGACCCGCTGGAATTGTTAAAAGGCTGGCGCTTTCCCGAATCTTTGCGATCAGTAATTGAGCAGATTAACCCCCGTAGTATAACCTGTTTTGGAGGCAAGCTGGATCTGAAAACCATAAACTTTCTTGAAAAGTTTATGATCAATAAGGTCCAAGCGCCCATTGGCGACTTTCGCAACTGGAAAGCCATTACTTCATGGGCCGAAGCACTCAATTAAAAAAATCCGATATTTGCTCTGCCGACAGACTACAAATCCCTGGTTATGTTTGTAGTTTTGCGTGGTATAAAAATATCTGTTAAAATTTAATTATGAAGGTTTTCAAGAATTTTTCTTCTATCATTACAATTCTTTTTCATAAAGGAGTATCAGAATGACCCGTGAAAAATACCAGGAAGCCGCAGAATTGTCACTTAATGAAGATGTTATTTATTTTTTTCAGAAGCTAAATCATGAAATTGAGGAATTTATAACAAACTCTTTAGAATCATCAGCAGATGTTGAAAAATGGAGCGCCTTATCCAGCGGCTTTA
>JAMCVO010000587.1 GCA_023475715.1 Actinomycetota bacterium | reverse complement strand
GTTAAAGTCATTATTTACCGCATTTTACATTGCGCAAGGAATTACCCGCATTTGCTTAAAGAATCCATGAAGTAGCTATAATTACAACAAAACAAGAGTTACCAATTATTTTATTTTTATTCTGTCTTTTGTTTAATAAGTACCGGCGCAATGTAAAATGCGGTAAATAATGACTACAAGATGTATAGGAAAAATAATTTATATTAAATAAACTTTTTTATTCAAAAAAGAGTTGGAATTTTAAAATTATTCTTATATTGATTGTGGAAGCAGAGAGATTTTTTTAGAGGTAACTATTAATGGTTTTAAAATCTCAATCTCAATTTATAAATATTATTTTTGTAAGCCTGTTTATAAAGGATTATCATAGATATTACTTTTACTAAAAATAATATCTTGTGTTAGATCTTCTTTTTAGATAAAAAGACTTATGATCTGCTCCACACAATCTATGATAAGTCACAGCAATTATATAAAACACTATATGATGATTATCTCTCTCTGGGAAACTTTACTGAACTAATATTATATATTTATATCACTGATAATATAGAAAAGAAAATTCTTAATATCCTGGCAGATATCTTATATTTATACATAGAAAACCCAGAAGCAAGTTCTTATAAATTATAAATATATTTCTCTGCTGACCTATTCTGTTTGACATTTAATATGTGATAAAATACTATAAACATACTTTAGAATTAGTAAAAAAAGGAAGTTTTATTATTGATGCAGGATTAACTAAAATATATAGCCTACATTCAAGGGAAAACTTTTTCATATGGTTTTAATGAGTAAACTGATGAAAATATTATTAATGTAAGAGAAATTATATGGGAAATAAATTAAAAATGAATCCTCTTTTAAGGCATATCTCTGTTGATCCTAATATCTGTTTTGGAAAACCTTGTATTCGTGGGACTCGCATCTGGGTATCATTGATTCTTGACTTTCTAGCCAATGGTATGAGTATTGAGGAGATACTGAAAGAGTACCCACAATTAACGAAAGAGTCCATACGTGCTGCCATTGCCTATGGGGCAGAGATGTCCCGTGTGAGATATGTTGAAATAGCTAAATAGAGACAGTATAAAGATATGAAGTTTAAGCTAGATGAAAACTTTGGAACCAGAACACAAGAACTTTTTCGGTCAGCCGGTCATGATGTACAAACAGTACTTGATCAAAGTCTTCAGGGTTGTTCCGATAAGCATCTTTATGAAGTTTGTTGACAAGAACATCGATGTTTGGTGACTCTAGACTTAGATTTTGCAGATATAACAAGATTTCCTCCTCCTCTGGGAAATGGAATTGTTGTAATTCGCTTGCCAATTAATCCCAGTATTAATTTATTGAAACAACTCATAAATCCGTATCTAAAGACTCTGAACTAGATGCCAATTGATAAGTAACTGTGGATTGTGGAGGTAGATAGAATCAGGGTACATGAACCAAATGTAGAGGAAATATAAAAGTTTTTACAGCGTAAACGATATTTACCATCATGGCGAAGGTAGCGGTGTAGAGTTTAAATATTTCTGCTTCGTTACAATAACGAAAAACCTGACAAAACGGCTATAATTCGTTACATTAACGAAAAATGAAAGGATAAAAAATGGGAGATTTCCAGAAAAATTTCGAATTAGCAAAAGAGAAATTTAAAGCAACAATAATTGCCTATAACAATAAACAGAGCACGGTGGTTGGTGATTTGGGCACAAAGGTTGTTAACAGTTGGTAGAGGCCGATGCTTCCAGGGTAGGAGAGCATTTTGGCGATCACAAGAGCAGGCACGAATCTTACAACAAAAGATAATACCTGGAAAGAGATACATTTTTGAACATTTGAAAGTCTGGATCAGGATATTTTTGATAAAATATACTTGTTAACAGATACTCATTCTTCTGCCGATTTTATTACTAATTTCCTGTGAACTTCAGCAGGTGCTCGTAATGTTAATTACCCTTATATTTTTTTAATCCAAAAGGTTCAGGTATTTCTTCATTTTCTTCTTGCATCCATGCTATTGCTTCTTCAACAACTTTTTCAATTTCTTTTAGGGCACCTTCAGCAGTACTTCCATGTGCAACCATTGATGGAAATTCAAGACATCTTGCAAGATGCAATTTATCTTCCTCTGACCATTCTACTCTATAAGTATATTTTTCAATTAATTTATTAGTTTTCATTGCTGGTTATTGAGGCTGAAAAATTATAAAATTATAAATCGTCACGAATTCGGATCTTTTTTTCCTTCACTATCCATAACGTGCCTTTTATCTTATTATGTTTTAAATTCGGAATAATACTATTAAATACTTCAGATTTTCATCGATTTTAAAATTCACCTATCTGCTCCTGCACCAATACGCATGATTCGTTCTTTAGCCAGTTCTGCTCCATAAGCAATAGCAGCTTTAATATCATCAGGACCTAAAGTAGGATAACTTTCTAAAATCTCTTCGGGGCTAATACCTGCTGCCAGATTATCCAGTATAGCTGTAACCATTATTCGTGTTCCTTTGATACAGGCTTTACCATGACATATTTGTGGATCAACAGAGATACGTTCCAGTAGATTCATTTGTACTTTACTCCATACATCGTAAAAATAGAATTTTTAACAAACACTATTATATATAAATTTGAAATTTTCATCTATTTATAATATTGGCACTGATGAATTATTAGAAAATTATTTAGCCAAACATCTCAACAAATATCTTATCCATATCAATAGTATTCAATCATTTCATGTAAAACTAATTCAACGCCAACATCTCCTTTGGTATATGTTTTTCCTTTTTCCCCATATTCTAAAGTTGGTTTGAAAACAACAATATAGCAGGCACTCAAAGAAGAAGTTCTTATAAAATAAATTTGACAAAGCAGAGGCAAGATAGTATTGTAAAAAAACTTGGTAATTCAACTTGAAATGGAAATATAAGGATATTATACAATGAATAAAGCAGGTTATTCAGAACTTTCAAAAGACGCTGTCTATTTGTTATCCAGAGCGGAATTTGAAAAACAGAAAGTTATCACAACTGAATATGCAGTTAAGGTATTGGGAAGCTACCGAAAAGCAACCAGTATGCTGGATAAACTGTCCAAAAGAAACCGCCTTATACAGTTGGGAAGAGGCCGCTATTTAGTAGTGCCATTAAAAGCTCCAAACCAACTCTGGATGCCAAACGAATATGTTGTAGCGTCACTATGGATGGATAAAATCCCTTATTATATCGGATATACATCGATGTATAGCTATTGGGGATTTACAGACCAGATTCCGCAATCTGTTACTATTCTTAATACAACAAAAGAAGGCAAGAGAAATATTAAAAATATAAAGTATGTGGCGATAAAAATATCTTCCAGAAAAA
>JAMCVO010000168.1 GCA_023475715.1 Actinomycetota bacterium | reverse complement strand
ATAAAGTGTAAAAGAGAATTCGGAAAATATTTTTACAATAAAAAATAACAACATAAATATATATATATCATGGTTAAGCCTTGATTTTGTTATTTTTAACAGGACTATACCTGTAATAAGCATCGCCATGATTATATATTCACCTATGATTTTAAAGGATGTAAGTCCTGAATTATCAATAAAACAATCGGGAAATAAGTCCAGGTAAAAGACGGATAAAAGCATAAGTACTGAGCAGGTTGAGTAAACAAGGAATGCTATATGGGTACTAACTTTTCTATAAAAAAATACAAATGACACAATCAGGGATATGCCTTCCATATACCTTGCAATGATCCACATCTGGGTTGCCAGGTTTGAGGTGTTGTCGCCAAATACACCCATACCTTTATAAGCAAGCTTACACTATCATTTCAATCCTGCGACAAAACCATATGCAATGCTGAGAAACGTAATATAGTTGTTCCTGGATACGTGATTAGAGCTTGAATTGATTGAAATGATAGTGTAAGCAATTATAACTCCGATTAATTCTATGCTGCTGTGAAATAAGAGGTAATTTCTGCTACTTATATAAACGGAAATTGTAATTAGAATCAGACATATAACTGCAGACTTGATGGGTTGCTTGATTTTTATTAATGCATTACTCATACTGTTTCACCCCTTGGAAAATAGAACAGATTAATGAGCTTTTAGAGTACTTTATTGTTTCCCTGCCCGATTATTTAAAGAAAAACCTGTAAATTCACAGTGGAAAACTTAAGTAAAAAATAAAATTTAAGTTAATTTAAGGACTTGCAAACCTTAATATAAGTATATTTTATTACATATTTAAAACAAAATCAACACGAGGAATTATATACCTGAATATAACAATGATACCATAAATTCTCATAAAAATAAAGCATATAAATTTGCACGGAAAATACTTATAAATATAGCAGGTATGCAGGAGGAAGCATGAGGAGCAAAACCTTTGTAAGCGGCGCCATAATACTTATGGCTGCTGGATTTGTGGTTAGAATTCTCGGATTTGTATACAGGATATATTTGTCCAATCTTATAGGTGCTGAAGGTATGGGGCTTTTTCAGCTGATTTTCCCGGTCTATTCGCTGATAATACTTACATTGACGTCAGGTATCTCCATCGGTGTATCGAAGATGACAGCCGGTGAATTGGCTTTGGGGCACCGCATTAATATCCGGAGGATTGCAAAATGCGCAATGTTTATAGTAATAAGCGGTGGGTTGGCTGTATCTGCCGCAATGTATCTCAATCTTGACCTGATAACTGAATCGATAATAAAAGATCAAAGGACATATTCTTCACTTCTGCTGC
This sequence comes from Actinomycetota bacterium, assembly GCA_023475715.1. Next base: position 2,053 of record JAMCVO010000168.1, on the reverse strand, counting down.
TGATACCATGTATTCCGGTCATAGCGGCCGCCTCAGCACTTAAGGGTTACTTCTACGGTATCCAGAGGGTCGTTCCTCCGGCAATATCACAAATTGCCGAGCAGATTGTAAAAATAAGCCTGGTTATTCTGCTTGCAGGACATTTCGTCAATTCGGGGCTTGAATATGCATGTGCTGTTGCGACTGCAGGCATGGCCTTTGGCGAGATAGCGAATCTTGCAATCCTGGCGGTTGTTTACAATTGGAGGCGGAGGCTGGAGATGAAGAGCGTATCCAGGGCAGGCTTCTTAAGAAAGCGCAAAATAATAACAGACCTTGTCAAAACTGCGATTCCAGTATCAGCCAACAGGTTTGTAATATCAATCATGTCAGTGGTCGAGTATTTGCTTATACCGTGGATGCTTGTGGCCGGAGGCCTTGATTATACAAGCAGTATGGAGACCTATGGCAAGCTCTCTGGTATGGCGCTTCCGCTGATCTTTTTTCCGTCAATGGTTACATCATCGCTGGCAACTACTCTTGTACCGGCAATTTCAGAAGCCGTATCCCTGAAAAATTTCAGGTCGGTGAACTACAGAATTTCGAAGTCAATTCAAATAACTTTTATAATGGGTTTTATCTTTACTGCGATATTCATGATATATCCCGAGGAAATTGGTGGTATTGTCTACAGACGGGAAAAGATAGGTGATATGCTATACATGCTCTCCTTTTCCTGTGTATTCGTTTATCTTCAGCAAACCCTCACCGGGGTGCTGAATGGTCTTGGCAGGCAGGGAGAGCTTTTGAGAAATACTATGATCGGATCGGTTATCAGGATAGGCTTTGTATACTTTCTCATACCGGTTTACGGGATACAAAGCTATGTTTGGGGGCTGATTATCAGCTTTGCTGTTACAGCTGTTATTAACATGTTTACCATAAATAAGATTACAGGCATGCTGCCCGATTTGAAAAGCTGGATACTTAAACCGGGAATCGTCGGTGTTGTTATGGTTCTTGCGGGCAGATACTTTTACAGCTTTTTCGATATTTTTGTACCGGCAGAATGGTTAAAAGTACTTCTAGCCTTGGTGTGCGATATCTTTGCGGGATTGTTCCTTATGGTCCTTGCCGGTGTGCTGGAAAAGAATGAAATACTCAAACTGGCAGGCTTGAAAAAACAATGAACTGTACTATTCACTCCTTTTTTTGAATAAAAATAGGACGTGGGTAGAAGCGAAAGAGGTGTTATATTTGTTATGCACGATGCGATGATGAAAAAAAACCTTCGGGAAAATGATTTACATACCGGCCTAAGCGATAAGGAAGCAGGGAAAAAATTACAGGAGCACGGTCCCAATACTCTGACCGAAAGCAAACGGATATCAGTGTTCAAGATTCTCCTGCAGCAATTCAGTGATTTTATGGTCTTAATACTGCTGGCTTCCACTGCCATCTCGGCATTGATGGGTGAAATGACTGAGGCTGTTACAATCATAGCCATTGTTGTTTTAAATGCAATCCTTGGATTTGTACAGGAATACAGAACTGAAAAAACCCTGGAGGCCTTGAAAGGGCTGGCTGCACCAACGGCAAAAGTTGTAAGGAGCGGGAGGGCTGTAAGCATACCGGCTGAGGAGATTGTACCCGGAGATTTGATTATACTTGAAACAGGTGACAGGGTACCGGCAGATGCATCTCTGGTTGAGAGCAATAGTCTTCAGGTAGACGAATCCCTTTTGACCGGAGAATCAATGCCTGTTGAGAAGTCGGTTTCCAGAGCTGGTAACAAGCTTTACGACTCATCACAGAAAGCCGCATCGGTATATATGGGAACGGTTGTAACGGGTGGCAGGGCAAGAGCTGTTGTCCATGCAACGGGTATGAATACTGAAATGGGCAGTATAGCCGGGCTCATTCAGAATATTGAAGAAGAAGAGACACCGCTGCAAAAAAAGTTGAAGCACCTAGGGAAGCTTATTGTGGCAGGCTGCCTCATTATTTGTGCCATAGTATCAATAACGGGAGTTTTGCGTGGCGAGGATCTTTTCAACATGCTGCTGGCAGGCAT
>JAMCVO010000275.1:2228-3401 GCA_023475715.1 Actinomycetota bacterium | reverse complement strand
TGATACAGATCTTGATACTTTTGAGTATTATGAAAATGAAAGCAGGAATGCCATGGGTGGTGCAGGAATTAAGGCTGCACAGAAAGCACTTGAAAATAAAGTTGATGCAGTTATAAGCGGCAGTATTGGCCCCAATGCTTTTAGAGTGTTTCAATCTTCACAGATAAAAATTTACACAAATGTATCAGGCAGCATAAGAAGTGCAATTATGCAGTTAAAAAATAATGAATTAAATCAGGCTGCTTCATCAAATGTTTCATCACACTATGGGATGGGAAGATAAATTAATGAAATCAGGAGGTATTTTTTGATAATTTCTGTTGCAAGCGGTAAAGGCGGTACCGGTAAAACTACTGTTGCTGTTGCACTGGCAAAATCTATCACCTATTGTCAGTTTATAGATTATGATGTCGAAGCACCAAACGCAGATTTGTTTTTAAAACCCGATATAAAACATATAAAGAACATAACAATAAAGCAGCCGTATTTTTTGACAGGTACAGGGAAATCTTTTAAAGCATGTGCGGATTTCTGCCATTATAATGCAGTTGCAGCTATAGATAATGAGGTAATATTTTTTAGTGATCTGTGCCATGGCTGCGGAGGATGCATACTGGTTGGTCCCGAAGGTTTGGTAAGGGAAAGAGAGGTCGGAATGGGAGAAGTCAGGAAAGGCTTCTGCCCTCCCGGGATAAACTTTTTAATGGGAGATCTTAAGCCTGGAAGCATGAGGACTACGGCAATTCAAAGCGAACTTGAAAAAAATATCGATTATGACAGTAACGTAATCATCGATTGCCCTCCAGGAAATTCATGCAGCATGATCATGGCTGTCAAGTGCAGCGACTACTGTATACTGGTTACCGAACCCACACCTTTTGGATTAAATGACCTGGCAATTTCCATAGATGTCTTAAATAAGTTAAAAATACCCTTTGGAGTCATAATAAACAGATTCGGGATAGGCAATGATGAAGTTATTAATTATTGCAGGAGTAATGATTTAAAAATTTTATGCAAAATACCAAATGACTTTAATATTGCCAGGTATTATTCCCAGGGTTTATCTTTAATAGATTTCGATCCAGCATGGCAGAAAAAGTTTATAAATATAATAAGTGAGATAGAGAAAGAAATACACCAAATATGAAACAGGTTACGATAATAAGCGGC
>JAMCVO010000275.1:1130-2218 GCA_023475715.1 Actinomycetota bacterium | reverse complement strand
GAATTTCCTGGAGGGCAATCGATGATTACGTTACTGTCATAATCGATATTTTTTTCAAGTTCGCTTTGAATTGCCGTAGTCCTCATGCTTCCAGGCTTAAGATCTCCCATTAAAAAGTTTATAAATATAATAAGTGAGATAGAGAAAGAAATACACCAAATATGAAACAGGTTACGATAATAAGCGGCAAAGGCGGCACAGGTAAAACAACTCTTGCATCAAGCTTTATAAAACTGGCCACTAACCAGATAGCTGTAGATTGTGATGTTGATGCTGCAAATTTACATATATTGCTGAGTCCTTCTAAAATAAGGGTTGAAAAATTTATAGGCAATGCAAAGGCTAATGTAGTAGGTACCTGTATCAAATGCGGAAAATGTGAGGAACTTTGCAGGTTTGAAGCAATTTGCGACTCGCAGCAGAGTATTAAAATAGATAAACTAAAGTGTGAAAGCTGCGGTATATGTGAATATATCTGTCCGACTAATGCAATCAAGCTAAAGCCGCAAGAGCAGGGCGAGTTTTATGTTTCAGATACTGCCATATGTCCTTTTGTGCATGCAAAGCTGGATCCTGGGGCCGAAAATTCCGGGCTTCTCGTAACAAGAGTCAGAAATATCGCAGAAGATATTGCATATTCTGATAATAAGGAACTAATAATAATCGACGGTGCTCCGGGAATAGGCTGCTCGGTAATCGCTTCTTTGAACGGAGTGGATTTTACTGTCATTGTAACCGAGCCTACTTTATCAGGGATAAGTGACTTCAAAAAAATATTTGAAGTGACTAAATTCTTTAATATAAAATCTTTTGTCTGTATCAATAAATTCGATATAAACTTAAAAAATACAAATGATATAGAAAATTTCTGCTCTGAAAACAATGTAGAGATACTTGGAAAAATTCCTTATGATGATTGTGTGCCCAAGAACCTGTCTGATAAGAAAATCATTATAGATGACAACTCAAGCGAAGCAGGAAAAGAGATAAAAAATATATGGCGCAAACTGGAAGGTTATTTATATGGTTAAGATAATGGATAAAATTTAATGATCATAAAATAGTTAAAAAAATATTTTGAAATTAAA
>JAMCVO010000275.1:529-1120 GCA_023475715.1 Actinomycetota bacterium | reverse complement strand
GGGGGTTTTCTCATGAATAATTTCATTTTAAAATTAACCGGCAGTTATAAATATTAATTATCATAAAATAGTTAAAAAAATATTTTGAAATTAAAAATAACATTTTTAGTTGATAATACAGTTTATTTAAAAGATCTTAAAGCAGAACATGGTTTGTCTGTTTTAATTGAATCACCTGAAGAAAAGATACTTTTTGATTGCGGCCAAAGCGGACTTCTGCTTAATAATGCTAAAAGTCTAAATATTGCCTTACAGGATATATCAAAAATTGTTTTAAGCCACGGGCATTATGATCATAGCGGAGGTTTATTAAGTATTCTTAAACATAATAGCAGGAAAATTGATGTTTATGCTCACCCGGATATTTTCAAGAAAAGATATGAACTGATAAATAACAATGCAGACAGCAAAAGATATATCGGAATACCGGAGAGCCGGAAAACTTATGAAGAATATGGGGCTAACTTTAATTTACCCATTGCTTCAAGACCAGTACAATGTGCAGGAACAATTAAACCGATATCGTATTTTTTTAATTCGGATATTACCCGGTCTGTATATTTTTCTGCTCTCAAATTAAGATGAAATCCA
>JAMCVO010000275.1:0-519 GCA_023475715.1 Actinomycetota bacterium | reverse complement strand
TGATATGAACTGATAAATAACAATGCAGACAGCAAAAGATATATCGGAATACCGGAGAGCCGGAAAACTTATGAAGAATATGGGGCTAACTTTAATTTAAACTCTTCCATAGTCTATTTAGGTGAGAATATGATGATTAGCGGTTTTATTCCCAGAGAAAATGATTTTGAAGAAGTTGAAAATGAATTTATGAGAGAAATAAATAATGACAGCTCAGATAGTTTTCTTATTCATGATAAAATCGAAGATGATAATGCAATCGTAATTAATGATAAAGATGGACTTATAATAATTTCAGGCTGTGCGCACAGCGGAATTATAAATACTATAAACAAGGCTATAGATATACAAAAAAACAAAAGGATAAAGGCTATAATAGGTGGATTTCATCTTAATTTGAGAGCAGAAAAATATACAGACCGGGTAATATCCGAATTAAAAAAATACGATATCGGTTTAATTGTTCCTGCACATTGTACTGGTCTTGAAGCAATGGGTAAATTAAAAAAAGAGTTTACT
>JAMCVO010000783.1 GCA_023475715.1 Actinomycetota bacterium | reverse complement strand
TGCTCATACATCAGCTCTCTGACATATTCAAGCCAATTTATGTCCAGCCTGGAGTAGTATCTTTTACGTCCCCTCCTTGAAGGACAAACAAGCTTAAATCTTTCATAATAGTATAATGTCCTGCTGTTTACACCTAAAAATTCAGCTACCAGTTCTATCGGATAACTTTTGTCACTGTTATTAAACAATAAAAATCTCCCCTCTTTTAATGCATGAATTAATTCTATTAAAGAAAAAAGTAGTTGTCAAGTATTTGACAATAAAAATTTAAAAAAATGTAATATTCCTTTTTCACTTAAAGTGAAAAAATATTTTACTATTAAACTGTATAATTAAGACATAATAAGATTTGATCTTAAATTTTTGATAGATTCTCAAAGTCTTTTTTCAAATCATTATAAAGCGATTTGTATATTTCGTATTGTTTTTTATATTTTGCTGCATTTTCACTTATTGGCATAACTGTATTTTTCTCTTTGATGACTTTGCCAGCTGCTTCATTAACACTTTTGTAGATACCGCAACCTACTCCGGCCAGAAGCGCCCCGCCATAGGAAGGACCTTCTTCAACATTTAAAGTTACTATTTTAGTGTCAAATATATCTGCTGCTATTTGTTTCCAGATTCTGCTCTTTGCCCCTCCGCCGAATAAAACAATCTTATCCGAATTTACTCCTGTAACTCTCATAAGAGACAGACAGTCAAGCTGGCTGTAAGCAACACCTTCCAGTATTGCTCTGACAAAATGATCCTGGTTATGAATATAAGATATTCCGAAAAAAACACCTCTTGCATATGGGTCAGCATAAGGTGTCCGTTCGCCGGAAAGATAGGGTAAAAATATCAAGCCATCCGAACCTGCTGGAACATTCTCAGCCTGAATATCCAGAAGCTTGTAGCTTTTTTTATCAGGATATTGTCCCATTATCTTCCTGCTCGGCCCAAATGTGTCGTCATACCACTTCAATGAACCAGCAGCTGCCAAAGTAACCCCCATCAAATGCCACTTGCCTGGGACTGCATGACAGAAGGAATGCAGTCTTCCCTGACTGTCATAAACCGGATTATCGCTGTAAGAAAAAACGACGCCGGAAGTTCCCAGGTAATCTGATATAAGACCCGGAGCTACAATTCCGGAACCTACAGCTCCACCGGCCTGATCACCTGCTCCGCCAGCTATTGGTGTTCCTTCAATAAGCCCTGTAAGACTGGCAGCTTCTGCATTTACTTTTGCCGAAATTTCCGGAGATTCATACACTTCCGGCAACACGGCTTTGCTTATATCCAGACCTTTAAGGATTTCATCCGACCAGTTTCTTTTTGAAATATCAAGAAGAATCGTTCCTGATGCATCGGAAACTTCTGTCGCATATGTTCCTGATAACTTAAATCGCACATAATCTTTCGGCAGAAGAATTTTGTAAATATTTTTGTATTTATCAGGTTCATTTTCTCTCAGCCAAAGAATTTTTGGAGCCGTAAAGCCTGTCAATGCTTTATTATATGAAAGCCTTATGAAATTCTCATAGCCAAAGATATCATAAATCTCATCACATTGCTTTTGAGTTCTCTGATCGCACCAGAGAAGTGCTGGACGCAGGACATTTCCATTCCTGTCCAGAAAAACACTTCCATGCATCTGACCCGAAGGTCCCATCGCTGCTATGCTTTTTGGAGAAATTTTCGACTTTTCGATCACTTGCTTGATTACATCAACCGTTGCCTTCCACCAATCTTCAGGATGCTGCTCTGCCCAGCCGGGCCTGGGAGTAATCAGAGGATAATCACTGGTAGCTGAGGAGATCAATTTACCTTCTTCATCAATGAGTATTGCCCTTGTTGAAGTAGTGCCAATATCTAAACCAATTAAATAATTCATTTATTTATGTTTCAATTCAAATCATTCTAATATTTAGATTTTAAAAATATCTAATGCGATATTACAAAGTTTAATGGACCTTACATCAATATCTTCTACGGTCCATTTGTCTTTATCCTTCAAATCAGAGTTTAAAAACAAACCATTTTTATATCCAATGCACTTTCCATCACTATCTTTTCTATCACGTTTTTTTATAAACTCATAATTGGATAAATTTGGGTTATAACCAGTTAGAGTTAAGTTTCCTAATTTATGGACATATTCATTTTGTAATTTTTTTGCCAGTTGCTTATCACCATCAGTTATCATATTAATCCATGGAGTTGGTATATTCTGTCCTTCCGGCAGTATATGTTCAATTGTCCATATCAATTTGTTATATTTGTCTCTGGTCCAAAAATTGTAAAAAAGCTCTTTTGTTTTAGTTTGACTTTCTTCAATCTTGCTTAGTATAAATCTTGTGACATCAGCGTTGGTTTCATAAATTTCACCACTTAATCTTTCTTTAAAAAAATCATCTGAGGCTATTCTATTTTTCTCTTTAAAAAAAGACTCGATGTAATCGTTGTTAATCTTTTTCCTGTCTTTGTGTAACTCTTCTATTAAATTCATAAAAATTTGATCCAGATCTCTTGTACTGGGATAATCAGTTAAATTTCGTCTCACAAAAAACTTGACTAAGAAATTAATAAAATCTCTGTAAAAACTTACTTCTTGTTTTTCTTCAAGCGTAAAAATATATAAGAGTAACATATAAGATGGGGCAGCTTTTACATTAAATAAATCTTCAAGTTCTTTGTTAAATTCTAAAAAAAATTCATTTTTCTCATTACTATTTATCAACATACTATAGATTCCAGACTTTTCAAATAAATCTTCGAAGATAAAATCCAAATCTCTATCTATTAATGTTTCATAAATATAAATAATATTTATCAACATCAACAATATTAATGGAAAACAAGATCAAAATTTTGACTCTTTTCAGTTACTTTCTTAAAGAGTTTAATAATTTTATTTTTTAATTCTTCTTTATCATTAGAATATAATAATACTTCCTGTCTAATCAGATTCGATGGAAGTTTTGCCCTCCTGCTAGATATTAAAATAATGTTTTTATTTAGACCTAGAGCCAAGCCTAATTCTAATCCAACGTTGAAATTAGGGTTTGTTAAATTTGCTAGAAAATAACGAGATTCTTGTATTAATTCACAAATTTTACAAAAGAAATCCTTGGTTCTAAGTTCTTCTTTAGCAATTTTATATTCAATCTTGAGAATTTTTAAAGCTGGTAATACTGTTTGTTCTATGATATTTCCAACATTTTTGTATTTATAATTATAAGCAATAAATATTTGATTAGATTTTTCTACAATCTTAAGGTTACAACTTTTAGTATCTGTTAAATAGCATCTCATATGAGTTCATTCTTAATTATCAAAGTATAACAGGGTATATAAAAAGAAAATATAATATTAGTATTTTATCATATTATAGAATTATTTTTGTGTTATTATTAATATAATAAGAGAGTAGA
>JAMCVO010000282.1 GCA_023475715.1 Actinomycetota bacterium | reverse complement strand
TTCTGCTGGATCATTTGGATGGTGTCCTCCAAAACGATAAGTTTTAGCTTCAATCAGGGTAGGTCCATTACCTTCTCTGGCACGCTTGACAGCTTTTTGAACTGCCATAAATACTTCTATTGGATTGCTTCCGTCAACGATGCAGCCGCCAATACCATAAGATACTGCTCTGTCAGCTATATTTCCGCAGGAAACCGATTCAGTGCAGCTCATTGAAATAGCATACATGTTGTTTTCACAGACATATATGACAGGAAGCTTAAATATTGCTGCCATATTCAAAGATTCATGAAATACTCCATTATTGCTTGCACCATCACTGAAAAAACATATGGTAACCCTGCCTTGTCCTTCCATTTTACAGCTAAAACCCGCACCGACAGAAATCGGTATTCCGCCGCCAACGATACCATTTGCTCCTAACATTCCAAGCTCTGTATCGGCAATATGCATTGAACCTCCTCTGCCCTTGCAGTATCCCGTTGCTTTACCTAAAAGCTCTGCCATCATTCTATTCAAGTCAGCGCCCTTCGCTATGCTGTGACCATGACCTCTGTGTGTAGAAACAATATAGTCCGACTTATTTATTGCTGCGCAGGTCCCAACAGCAACGGCTTCCTCGCCAATATATGGATGAAGATATCCCCATATCCTGGCAGTCTGATAAAGCTGTATTGTTCTTTCTTCAAACCGTCTGATTTTTATAATAGATCTAAGCATTTCTATTTTTTGCTCTTTGGTTAAATCTGCCATCTATCTCCTTTCGATATTTATCTATATTGAATTATATGCAATTAATAGCGCCATTGCAATAATATTTCAAATAAAAAAAATGCTGTTATTAGTTTAAATTGATTTATTGATCGAATTTTAAGACCTCTATATTAAGACCTGTATGCTTTCAGCTGCCAGACAACTGCAAACTTTAAGTTTTTTTATTATCCAGTTTTAAAACACGCTCTGCCGCAGTATCGTCAGTAATTAAAATATTAATATACTTTCCGCGCAATGCTCCGAGTATTGCTTCGGCTTTCAATTTACTGCCCGCAACACCTATGGAATATGGAACTTTCATCAAAGTTTCTACGGACATCCCGACTAATCTCCCATTAAGGCTTGAATCGCAAATTTTTCCGCCAATATCAAAGAAATGTGAAAATATATCACCTACGGCATTATGACTTTTAAGTGACTTGAGGTCATTGGCATCAATATGCCCTGTATTGATTAGTGTTGATATTATTTTGGGGAATATTGATCCTATTCCGACAAGGGCTATGGTTATCCTGTTGAAATATTCGAAGGTTTGTTTTATTGAGGTTTCATTGAGCAGCAAACTGTAAAGGTCTTTTGAATCAAGTATGGCCGGAGCAAACAAGAGATGAGGTTCCGCTCCAAAAATACCGGCAAATCTTCTTGTAATATCATGACAGTTTAAATTAATCGCAAGCTGATGGCTACCACCGGTAATCTGGACAACTTGAACATCCTTATTTACTCTTGAAGGCAGGTGATTTATAACTTCATTTATAGTGGTACCCCAGGATACTCCTATTACATCACCATCCTTAATAACCTCCAGGAGATAGCTGGCTGCAGCAGCCCCAAGCTTAGCTTTCAGCTCTATATCAGATAGCCCAAAGTTTTCAACTACTATTGCTCTTTTTAAGCCAAACCTTTTCTCAAGATCATTTTCAAGATTTGAGATGCTCGCAGTCGGGTCTATTATGTTTATCTGCACAATTCCCGAGCTGACTGCCTTTTTCAATATCCTGTTAACCTGATACTTGGAAATCTTGAGCTTTTTTGAAATTTCCTCCTGGGTCAGGCTATCCTTATAATAAAGGTTTGAAACCTTAACCATTAATTTAACGTTATAGCTCATAATTTTATTACATGATAATTTTATTGTATGATACTTTTCATTGTCATATTCCCTTTATGGTGTGTATTACCGTAACATCAAATTTACAGACCTTCTAGTTCAGTTATTTTTTTAACCTTGCTCACTGTCCCACCTGTTCTTTGAATACCAAGCCAAACTTTTAAGATTTCCTGTGCAAGGCCTTTTCCTATGATAAGCGAGCCCATAGCCAGAATCTGGCAATCATTGGAAAGAATTGACCGCTGTGCTGAATAAATATCATGGCAAACTGCTGCCCGTATACCTTTAAATTTGTTTGCGCTTATCGCCATTCCAACTCCCGTTCCACAAACAAGAATACCTCTGTCAAAATTCCCTTTTTGCACTCCAGAAGCAACCTTTTTTGCTATATCAGGGTAATCAACTTTCTCGGGGGTATTTACACCAAAGTCTTCATATTCAACGCCTTTTTCTTTTATAACTTCAACCAATGCATTTTTTAAATCTATTGCAAGCTCATCGCAGCCAATTGCTATTTTCATATTACCTCCAAAATAATTAATAAATTATTTTAAAATATAAGTTCTTGCTATAAAAAATTTTATAAAACTTGAATAATGGGTTTTTTAATTTACTAAATATAGGTTCCCCAGTCAGCACTAGCTCCGGTTTAGGAATTCCTCTACCTGTATGGCAATCTTTGGTCCGTTTAGGCTGTAATAGTCAATAACTTCATCATAATCTCCAACCACAGCAAAGAGGTCTTTAATTCCAATCATTTTCATTGTAACAGGATTTTCTTTTACAATCACATCTGCTACTGCGGATCCAAGACCGTTTACGATATTATGCTCTTCTACAGTCACTATCCGCCTGGTTTTTAAACTGGACTGGAGAATTGCTTCCCTGTCTAACGGTTTTAATGTTGACATGTTTATTACTTCTGAGTCGATGCCTCTTTCTGCCAGAATTTGGGCCGCTTCAAGTGTTTTTGGAACCATGGATGAATATGTTATTATTGAAACATCACTGCCGTCCCTTAGCTTGTTTGCCTTACCTATAGTCATTTTATAATTTTGCGGATTGATTCTTTTTACTTTCTGCCTGTGAATTCTGATATAAACCGGGCCTGCAGTTTCAGCAGCTGCAAAAACAGCCTGGTAGTATTCAGGCCCATCACAAGGAGATATTATGGTGATATTTGGAATTGAGCGTAGTATTGCAACATCTTCAAGTACTACATGAGTCGGACCAAGAGCACTGACAGAAAAACCGCAATTATTGCCCATTATGTTTACGTTCAGCTTTGTTTTACAAACGTCATCCCTTATTTGCTCAAAACATCTGAATATTTTGCCCAAGATATTTTATGGACTTACAATAGTCTTACCTGAAACTGCAAAACCGGCTGCTTCACCCATGGCATTCTGTTCCGCAATTCCAAATTCAAAATGTCTTTCCGGAAATATTTTATTGAACTCACCGCCGCTTGCCCCCAGAGAAGAATCACATGATATATATAAAACATTGTTATTTTTCGCACCAAGTTCCACAAGAGCATTACTTATCACTTTTCTGGGATCTTCGATAATATCACTCAATTTTGGACAACTCCTTTCCTCTTTCGTTGTTTATAATACTTATTGCATTTTCTATCTCACTTGCCTCACAATGCCAATGATGAAACTCATATCTGCCTTCTCCGAAAGTAAGACCTTTGCATTTTAATGTATCTGCTACAATGCATGATGGCTTGCCTTGAGAAAAAGGCAGTGCTGATAATGTTTCATAAATCTGATTGAAATTATGACCATTAATTGTTTTTACCTCCCAGCCAAACGACCTGAATTTATCTTCCAGAGGTTCTGTATTCATTATTTCCGTTGTCCTTCCATTTACCTGAAAGCCGTTTCTGTCAATGATGACTGCCAGGTTATCTATTTTATGATGTGAAGCTGTCATAGCTGCTTCCCAGACACTGCCTTCAGCACATTCTCCGTCACCAAGGATGGCAAAAACCCTGTAGTTTTTTCTGTCAAGCCGTGCCGTTAATGCTATTGCATTTGCTACAGGCAGTCCGTGTCCTAACGAACCTGTGGGGAATTCAACGCCCGGCAGAGATTTCTCGTCCGGATGCATTGGTACCCTGGTATTGAGACTATTGTAAGTCCATAAAATATCTTGGGCAAAATAACCCTGGTCTACAAGAACTGTATAAAGTGCAAGACATTTATGGCCGGCTGAAAGTATAAACCTGTCCCTTTCCGCCCATCCGGGACTAGCAGGGTCATGCTTCAATATTTTATTGTAAAGTACGGTCATTATATCCAGGCTGGAAAAAGCGCCTCCTATATGACCTTCACCTTTCCTCATCATTTTTAAAATATTTTCCCTGCATTTATAAGATTTATTGATTAATGCTTTTATTTCATCTTTAGATAGCTTTGACATTTACGCTCCTGATTCTTATTAAATTTTCTAATTTTCTTATTATCATTTCGTTAATTTTTTATTAGGTCTAAACAGCTCCTAATTTGTTAACTTCTATTGCCATTTTTACCATTTTAATAAAATAATCATAATTTAATGCTGCTCTTCCTATAAAAATACCATTGCTGTCATCAAGTCTTATAATTTCAAATGCACTTTCCGGATTTACACTGCCGCCATAAATAATTAATTGATTTTTGCCGGTATTTTCCCCGTATTCCGAATCCAGAAAATTCCTTATAAAAATTAAAGAATCATGGATATATTCAACCGAGGCTGATCTATCTGCACCTATCGCCCAAACAGGCTCATATGCAAGAATTATATTATTTACTTCTTCTGCTTTTACATCCTTGAAATATCCCCTGATCTGTTTTTTAAGAAAATCATGGACTTCATCTCTGTCTTGATGCTCTTTCTCCTCTCCAATGCAAAGGACGGGTTTTAGCTTATTTCGGAGGCATCCAATAATTTTTTTATTTATCATCGATTCATCTTCTTTTAAAATGTTTAACCTCTCAGGATGGCCAAGTTCAACATAAGTACAGCCTATTTTTTTTAAATGCATGGGGCTTACTTCCCCGGTATAGGCTCCTTCATCTTCCCAGAAACAATTCTGTGCTCCGAATTTTAATTTTGAGTCTGAAAGCTGTTTGGAAAATGTATAAAGCGAAAGAAAAGTAGGCAGAATAAAAATATCAATATTCTTTAGCACTTCTGCATGTTCCCTGATAAAGTTATCAAGTTTTTCTGCATATTCTATACTCTCCTCAACTGTCTTATTCATTTTAAATGCCGCACCAACCAGAATTTTTTTCACCGTAACATAACCTTTCATTTTTAAAGAAAGTAAATTTTAAATATAGCTGCTATATGCAAATTATTGCATAATTGCACTTATTGCTCAATCATAAATTTAATTTTCCTGTCATATTCAGTTAAAAAGTCCTGATTCCGGCATTTTATCAGTAATATAATTTACCTTAAACCATAAAAAATTAGTACTTCCATAATAGACAGATAAAGGACTAATATCAGGTGTAATATAAAATTAAAATATGGTATTATCTTGACCATGTCAAGATTAAAAAGAAAACACAAACCAAACAAAACCGGCTTAAGAATACTGATTGTATTTATCGTTATATTCCTACTGACCACGATGATTTCCATGCTCTCACTTGGTGGAATTTTAGTTGCAGCAACATCCGTTGTTGCAAGTTTTGTAAAAGGACTCCCGAACATTGAAGAATTTGCTCCCAGTGAGAGTGCTCTCACTTCAAAAATATTTGCTGCCGATGGCACATTGATTGCGACATTCCATGGTGAAGAAAACAGAGAACTTGTAACGCTCGCACAAATTCCAAAAAATCTAATCAACGCAGTTCTTGCAATAGAAGATGAGAGATTTTATAAACATATAGGGTTTGATCCGGAGGGTATCATACGAGCTTTTTTAATAAACTTAAAATCAGGCACAGTGGAAGAAGGTGCAAGCACCATAACCCAGCAGGTAATTAGAAATTTATACATTCCCGAGGAAAAGAATGTTATAACTTACGACAGGAAAATAAAAGAGGCAGCCCTTGCATACCAGCTGGAAAAATATTATACAAAGGATGAAATACTTGAAATTTACCTCAATACTTCCTATTTTGGGGAAGGAGCTTATGGAGTTCAAGCTGCATCCAAAATTTATTTTAATAAAGATGTGGAATATCTCAATCTTGCGGAATGTGCGACTCTGGCTGGAATCATACAGGCACCAAATTTTCTCTCCCCTTATTTTAATGAAAAAGCTTCGCTTGAAAGAAGAAATGTGGTTCTGGCAAAAATGCTTGAATTAAATTTTATAGATGAAGAGCAGTATGCCGATACTATAAAACAGCCAATAATTACACAGCGTCCATTTCAGGAAGCTCCGATAGGATTTGCGCCTTATTTTGTAGAATATGTAAAACAAATACTCATTGAGAAATACGGTGTAAATAAGGTTTTTACCGGTGGTTTCAACATTTATACAACTCTTGAACCAGATATGCAAGTCGCAGCAGAAAGCGCAATAAAACAGGTCCTTTACGACCCTGAAGATCCGTCCGCCGCCCTGGTTGCTATGGATCCCACAAACGGCTTCATTAAAGCTATGGTTGGAGGCAAGGATTTTGGAGAAATGAAATTCAATCTTGCAACTCAGGCAAAACGGCAGGCAGGCTCTATATTTAAAGTTTTTGCACTTGCTGCCGCTCTTGAACAGGGCATAAGCCCATATATGACTTTTAATCCTAATGGCACAATTATTTACGATATTGCCGGAAGCGAACCCTGGGAAGTTTCAAATTATGGGAATGAGTCTTTTGATGTAAATGAAGTATCGGTAATTGATGCAACAGTCAGATCCATAAATGTAGCATATGCACAGCTCATTATGAGAGTCGGAGGCTATGCAGTTTCAAAGATTGCAAACGATATGGGAATACAGACACCGCTCGAAGGCTTCCCGGCCATAGGGCTTGGGGGCCTTACAACAGGAGTATCACCGCTGGAAGTATGCACAGCATTCAACACTATCGCAGATTATGGCGTAAGGCATGATCCGGTTGCAATACTGAAAATAACTGATAAGGATGGAAAAATTCTGGAAGAACACAAGGAAGAAGGCAAGCAGGTTTTAACACCTATAAACGCTTACAGGGAAATTGAGATACTGCAGCAGGTTATTCAACGAGGTACCGCAACCAGGGCTCGCCTGGAAGACAGGCAAGCTGCAGGTAAGACAGGAACCACACAGGAAACCGAGAATATATGGTTTACCGGGTTTACTACAAATTTGTCTGCGGTTGTTTGGATAGGTTATCCTGAAATAAATAAAAAAATTACCTCAATTCATGGGGAAAGGGTCCAGGGCGGAATTCAACCTGCAATGATATGGAAACTCTTTATGGAACAAGCAGTACGAGATCTTCCAATCGAAAATTTTACCAAGCCCAAAGATGATATGATCAGTGTCCAGGTTACAACTAATCCTGAAACAGGCCAGCTAATGGTTCCAAACAGGTTTACCTCCCCCGACCAGATAACCCTTGCCAAATTCCATTATGGTTCCGAGCCCAGAACTCAGATACCGATTACGCCTGAACAAATGCCCATACTTCCAAATATAACTTTAATGCCTGTTCTGGATGCAAACAACATACTGGTTCAATTGGGTTATACTCATATACAATATATTAACGAACCTTATGCAGAAGTCCCTCCGCAGTATACCCATCGCCAGGACCCACTGGGCGATCAGCCTGTTGAAACCATAAGAAAAATTAAAGTTTGGGTAAATCCTTAGAAGCAGTTAATCTTTAAAAAAAGATTAACTTTAAAAAAGGGTATAACCTTAAAAATTAGCCTTTTTTGGTTTTATATAAAGAAAATAAACAAATAAAAAAATTGCTGCAGCTGCCAGAACAGACATACCAATTACTATTATCTTTAAATACCATGGGAAACTTGCAGCCAGCTCAATATTAATATCTGCATCAGTTGGATATTTGCCATCTATAACCAGTGGAATTTTAAAAGAATGTTTGCCTGCTTTTGAATTTTCCTTAAGTTTTAAAATGAATTTGACTTCATTGTCTGAGTTTGGCTTAATTTTTTCTGTACCAGTTTCAATAATCAGAGATTCCAGAGACGAAAGAGGCTCACTTTTCAATTTGTTTTCATCTATGGATACTACACTTTCAGATGAGCTTTTTGATATGATCCTTAAGCTGAATTTTACTTCTTCTTCAGTGGAATTTATTTCCAAAGGTACCTCAGCAAAAGCTGCTACGACTTTGTATTCCTTATTAAATTTAAGTTCCTTTTCAACGGGAATTGACTCGCTTGAAACAGAATCACTGCTTGCGGCGGAATAACTGCTTTTAATTAAAAGTTTGTATTCTCCAAGCTCGTCAAGTTTCTCGAGGACAGCGCTGTATATGCCGTCATCTTTTTTAGAATCAGCGTCTTTGGACTCTCCGCTGTCGGACATTTCACTCTCGACCACGGCTCCACCCGGTTTTGTTAATATGTATTTAAAGCTGCTTTTTGAAAAATCAAGGAAGTTAGCCGTAATCTTCGCCGGCTCCCCCGTGACCGGGCTGGTTTCAATTCTGGCTTCAATTTCAGAGATTTCTGCTACCTTAAATTTAACTATATTGGCCGTATTTGCTGAAGCATTCATCGTAGGGATATGCTGTATATAAAATTTTATACTATAGTCTCCTTTTAAGGATGAATCAATAACAGCAGCACTGAATATACCGTCACCACTTTTCTCATCAGAAGATTGCCCATTATCAAGAAGCATTAAGCCCTCGGTTTTTTTGCCGTCCGGATAAAAAATCGTACAGGTTATTTGATACTCGGCAAAATTGATTTCATCTTTGCTATCCGTACCGGGGTCGCTGGTTAGTTGAACCTTTATAGGAATTTTTTTACCTGATATGTAAAATGATCCTGCCGGTTCAAGAACTTTGAAAATAACCGGCAATTTTATAACTTCAAAATTTATTTTCTTTGTTGATGTTGAATTTGTAGGGATATGCTGCATTGAAAAAACAGCATTATAATTGCCCTTAATATCCGTTTTATTAAAAACTCCGCTGAATACTCCATCACCTTCCAAATCATCCATTCCTTTCCCATCATCGGAAAGATTTACTCCATCCACACTCGCTCCCCCCTCAGGGCCTTTAACGCTGAATGTTATTTCAAAATCATCTGATTTTAGGCTGGAACTATCTTCAAGAGTATCACCTAATTTAATTTGAAAGGGAATACTTGTATCGGACAGATATATGGGATAGCTTGGTTCTATGATATTTGAAGAAACTATATCATATACAAAAACCCCGTCCCCGTTTATCTCATAGGACCATTTTCCTTCCTCTGGTGAGCTAACCTGAACAATCTTGAAGCCTTTTTGCTCTACGACCTTATCAAATACCGGTTTTTCACTTGATGGGGATATAACATTGATTTTTGGGTTAGGTTCAAAATTGCTTGCTGTAGCAATAAGCACCAGCTCTTTAACATCTTTAGTAATTTCAAACTCACCCGATATTGCAGAGTTGTCTTTTTGTTCTTCAATTCTTAAGAACCGGCTTGTTATGTTTTTTAATATTTCAAGAAAAATATTTCTTATATCAGAAGCTTTCTCCGCCCTCCAGAAGGCACCTGAGGTTATTGAAGCCATTTGTTCAAGAAGTCCAGTCTCTGCTTCCTTGGTAAAGGCTACAGGATAAATTACAATATTATCTCTTTTATAACTATAGCAAAGGTCTAAAAGTTCTTTTTTGTATTTCGCAAGATACTGATTCTCACCCTTCCCCGTACTTCCAATCTTATCGGTACCATTATTTCCCTGACTATCTTCACCCTGCTGGCCGGTTATGGAGCCGGGATTTTCATTCTGACTATCGCCTCCGGTTTTTGTCCTTCCCGGTTTTTCTTTTCCATCTTTAACTTTTTGATCTTCTGTGGCCTCAGGAGGTATATCATTAATGGTTAAGGCACCATCTGTCAAAAAAATCACTGCGGTTTTTTGTTTAACTATTCTCTGCCCAAGTATTTTTTTAATATCTGCAAGAGCGCCTTTCATATCAGTATAGTTTTGATTGCTCTGTATCATTTCGATTGCAGCATTGATAGCATCCTCATTGCCGGTAATTTCTGTCAGAGGTAAATAAATATTGGTTTTTTCACCAAAACCTGCAATAAGTACCCGGTTACCCTTGCTTAACATCTCATTAAGATAAATGAAAAGCCTGGCTGCATCAACTCGCATATTTGAAGGGTCATTTGTTCTCATGCTGCCTGATTCATCTATTATCAGCACGTAATCATATTTTTCGGAACCGGAATTATTATCATTTAAGGCATTGAGACTGAATTTGTAAGGAAATAACAGAAATGTAAAAGCAATCAGGAAAATCGTAACTTTTTTAAAAAATTTTTTTCTTTTTAACATAATTTAACATAAAATTATTGATAAAATATTATTTTTTTACTTAAAAATATCTTATAGGTATATCTGCCGGGGCAAGCAATAACCTTTTAAATTCTTCATTAAGGCGCAATAAGCTAACCGAGCAGCCTTCCATATCAAGCGATGTACAGAAATTATTTACATAAGTTCTAAAAACTTTCAATTTTCTGTTCTTCAGTATTTCATGAACGATACCTGCTGCAATATATAGTTCCCCGACAGGTGTTCCGCCCAATCCATTTATCATCAGCGCAACTTCATCACCACAAATAAATGGGAGATCTTCAATTACAGAATCAGCTATAATTTTAATAACTTCATCTGCCGGTTTATATTTTATACGCTCTCTGCCTGGCTCTCCATGCAGTCCTACACCAAGTTCAATTTCATCATCGCCTAAATCAAAAGTTGGGGACCCCTTAGCCGGAGTTGTGCATGACTTTAGGGCAAAACCCATAGTCCTGATATTGTCATTGACTTCCATTGCAAGTTTTTTCAGCTGTTGAAGGTTTACGCCCTCTTCTTCAGATTTTGCACCGATTATTTTATAAACAAATATTGCACCGGCAACGCCGCGCCTGCCAGCCGTAAATGTGCTGTCTTTTACGGCAACATCATCATTAATAATTGCAGTATCAACTGCGGGTCCGCCTTCAAATTCAAGCATCTCGCTTGCCATTTCAAAATTAGCTCTGTCACCAGTATAGTTCTTGGCAAGAAACAAAACTCCCCTTCCTCTGTCAACCAGTTTTGCAGCATCTACTATTGCATCCAGGGTTGGAGCTGCAAAAACAGGGCCCGCACATGCTGCATCAAGCATGCCTTTACCGACATAAAAAGCCTGATCAGGTTCATGGCCGCTTCCTGAACCGGAAATGATTGCAACTTTATTCAAATAAGGATCTTTCCTGTACACAACTCTTTTTTCAGAAATAAGCCCTATTGAATCAGGCTTTGATAATGCAAGACCTTTGAGCATTTCAACAACTGCATTATCCGGTTTATTGATAATTTTTTTCATTGAGCGCTTTTTTTAATTTAGTTATATTAATCAAAACTCATAACAATTCACTTTTTATCTTCTCATACTCTCCAGCGCAGCTTCAAACATGATTACAATGATAAGTGATCCAGGATCCCTGTGACCTTTGCTTCTTTCACCCAGATAAGATGCTCTGCCCTTTCTTGCAACCATTTCAATTGTTTGATCAGAGCCAGCTTTTGCTGCAGCAACAGCAGCTTCAATTATTGAAGACATACTCATCTGGCTGCTGCCGGATTGTATGCCGGATTGAAAAGAACCTGGTGCCTGGCCCGTATCAACTAAACTCTCCATTGCTCTTATTGCAGGTTCCAGAGAATCAACCAGAGTCTTATCGCCAATTTGAGTGTTCCCACCCCGTCTCTTGATGACAGAAAGAGCATTCTCCAGGGCTGTAATCCAATCTTTAGCATCCGGCTCTTTTTTATCTCCAATTGATTTGCCGGTCTCAATAAATCCTGTACCAAGCATTGCACCTGAAGTTCCGCCAATCGTATATGCCAGCGTAAAACCAACCTTTTTTAAAATATCTCCAAGCTCCATCTGGCCAAGATCGGGGATTATTTTTGTCACTGCCTCAAATCCTCTCCTGACTCCCGATCCGCAGTCTGCGTCTCCTGCAGGCGAATCAAGATCAGTCAATGTCTTTTCGGCTTCTATCAACTTTTTGCTGATGGTTTCTATAATTCCCATAAGTGTGTCTTTTTGATTAGCCAAATTCAGGTCCTTACAGACTAAATGATTCAATAAAAATTTAATGTCTAAATTTTAAATGTATTTATAACTAAAATCAATTTATAATTTTCATTTATAATTTTATAACATTTAGCGTAAAATATACTAATCAATTACATATGAAAGGATTAAAGATTTAACAATATGAAGAATGAAAGTATCAGGGTAAGATTTGCACCAAGTCCCACAGGTTTTTTGCATATAGGAAGCGCAAGGACTGCATTTTTTAACTGGCTTTTTGCAAAAAAAATGAGTGGTGTTTTTGTTTTGCGAATCGAAGACACGGATATAGAACGCCACAGAGAAGATACGATAGAACTGATCATGGATTCTTTGAAATGGCTGGGAATAACCTGGGATGAAGGTCCCGATGTCGGCGGCAGCTTTGCTCCCTACAGACAATCCTTGAGAAAAGAAATATATAGCCAGTATGCCCAAAAACTGATTGCAGAAAAAAGAGCCTACAGATGTTTCTGCAGTCCTGATAAGCTTGAGGATAAAAGAAAAGCTTCTATAAAAAGCAAAGACAGCAACTTTTTAAAATATGACAGGGAATGTTTAAAACTTACTGATAAAGATATCGCAAATAATCTGGCTAAAGGCATAAATTATACAATAAGACTACTGGTTCCCGATAATAAGGAAATTAATTTTAAGGATATTGTATATGGCAAAATAAGCGTTAACAGTAAAATTGTTGAAGACTTCATAATAATAAGATCAAACGGTTTGCCTACTTACAATTTCTCCGTTGCTATAGATGATATACAGATGAAAATAACACATGTCATCAGGGGTGAAGATCATCTTTCAAACACTCCAAAGCAAGTTTTAATTTATAATGCTTTAAATTCCAGACTTCCAAGCTTTGCACATCTGCCAATGATCCTGGGAAGTGATGGCCAAAAATTAAGCAAACGGCATGGTTCCATCTCTATTGAAGCATACAGGGATGAAGGCTTCCTGCCGGAAGCAATACAAAACTATCTTGCCCTGCTGGGCTGGGCATATGATGAAAAAACAACAATTTTTTCACTGGAAGAGCTGATTGCCAGATTCAATCTGGAAGATATAAATAAAAAGCCTGCAAAATTCGATTATGAAAAACTTCTATGGCTTAACAGCAGCTATATTAGAAATACCGATAATAAAATTTTAAGCAAGCTGATTTATGAAAGATTTCTAAAGTCGGCCCCTCAAAAAAAGACTGATATTGTTTCTGAAATTAATATTATGAAAATTGAGAAAATCATCCCACTGATAAAGGAGAGAATGAAAACCGTAAAGGAAGCCTGCGAACTCATATCACCTTTCTTCTATAAAGTACGGTATACCGGGGAAATTAAAAACTTTTTCGAAAATGAAAAATCCGAAGCTGCAAATATTCTAAATAATGCAATTACCGTATTAGAGGCTTTTAGTGATAACCAGACAACAAAGTTAACTTTTGAATCATCACTGATAGAATCAGAGCTCAAAAAAATTGCCGTTAAGCTGGGAATTAATTTCAGAAAAGTCGCTGAAGTGATAAGAATTGCACTCTGGGGAGCAAAAATAAGCCCACCACTTTTTGGAACAATGGAAATCCTGGGTAGAACAGAAACACTAAAAAGATTAAAAGCCTATAGTAAAAATTTTTAAAATCAGCTTCTGCGGTTCTATAACCTGAATAGCATCTCTTCCGGTTTTAAGTCTCTTCCCTCTTCAACAACTTTCCTTGTAAAATATGCTACAACAATTTCTTCATTTGTAGGGACAACGAATACTTTTACCCTGGATTCAATTGAATAATCAGAGGATATGAGTCCCTCATTACCGCCAATTTCTCTGTTTTTCAGCGGATCTATTCTGATGCCCATATATTCCATATTTTCAAGGATTCTCTGCCTTGCGTAATCGCTTTTTTCACCAATACCCCCGCCAAATACTATACAGTCAATACCGCCCATTACTGTGCCGAAAGCCCCAATATATTTCCTTATTCCGTCTATATACAATTCCACAGCAATCCTGGCTCTCCTGTTTCCACCCTCAACAGCAGTGAGTATATCCCTGAAATCTTCTGTTCCAATTCCTGCAGTTCCTTTAAGGCCTGAATTTTTAGTCAGCTCGTCCTGGGCCTGATCTATGGACAGCCCTAACTCTTTCATGGCAAAAAGCAATCCATAACCATCAATATCCCCAACTCTTGTGCCCTGCAAAAGCCCTGAATTTGGAGAAAAACTCATGCTTATATCTATTGATTTTCCATTCTTCACAGCACATATTGAACTGCTGCCGCCAAGATGAACCGTCAGCAACTTAATGTTTTCGGTTCCCATCAGTTTAAAAGCCATCGCCGATAAGTACCTGTGCGAAGAACCATGGAATCCGAATTTTTTTATCCCAAGATTTTCATACCAGTCCCATGGAAAACCAATGTTCCGCCTGAATTCCGGAATTGAATAATGAAAGGAAGGCTCAAAAACCCCAACCATAGGCACATTTAAAATATTGCTGAAGATTCCTATGGATTCTATATAAGGAATATTATGAGAAGGAGCCACAAAAGCATACCTCTGCATCTCTGCCAGTATCCCGGGGGTCAGTTTGTTGGCACCATTTGTCTCGCCAAGTACACATTTAAATCCCATTGCCTCTATATCCTGAGGCTTTTTTATAACACCATTTTTTATATACCAGTCAAGGACAGTTTTTATAGCAGCTTCAAAACCAAAAACATTAACAATCTCTTTTTCAACGGGATTATTACCGATATTATGAGTAAAATTTGATTCACCTTCGGATTTAACTTTATCCAAATTTGCCTGCCCCAGAAACTTTATTTCATTGTTTTCATTTATATCTATGATTTTACTCTTGAAAGAAGTACTGCCAACATTTCCAATTCCAATTATCATGACCAGCCTTTCAATAAAATTTATTTTCAAATTCACTTTAATAAAAGTAAACTCATTATAATAATTTTAAAAATATTTGGAAATAACTTGATTTTATTCGATAATGCGATATAATTACTATCAAATTAGTAGTAATTATTAAAATTAGATGGAAAATGACAGAAAGGATTAAAATGGAAAAAAAGAAAATACTTTATGTTCAGACTAGCGGTGTAAATGCTCCAAGAAGATTATACTCACCTTTTATTCTTGCACAAACTGCAAAGGCTATGGATATTGAGCCAATCATTTACTTTTTAGGTGAAGGTATTACCGTTGTAACAAAAGGGGAAGCCGAAAAAATCAAAATGGGTACTTTCCCAACCCTTAAGGAAGTTATGGATCAGACCGCCAAAATGGGCGTCAGCATGCAGGTATGCCAGCAAAGCATGCAGGTCTTTGGCCAGAACCTGACACCTTCAGATTTTGTAGAATATGCTAAAATTGTTGGAGCAGCTACATTAAACAGCCTTGTACTTGAATCAGATGGAACTATGTGGTTTTAAGTGCTAGAATATTTTACGGTGTAAAATATGAGCGAACAGAACGAGAATATTTTTTTTGATAATGCTTCTACCACAAAAGTTGATGACAGGGTCTATGCAGAAATGGAGCCTTATTTTAAACAATACTATGGCAACCCATCAAGTCTGCACTCATTAGGTGATTTTGCAAGCACAAAGATTGAAGAAGCAAGGGAAAAAATAGCAGTTCTTATAAATGCGGGTCAGGAAGAAATATATTTTACTTCATGCGGTACTGAATCAAACAACTTTGCTCTCTGGGGAATCGCAAGAGCACTTAAAGACAAGGGCAGCCACATAATAACTTCAGCTATTGAGCATTATTCGATTCTTAACCCTCTTAAGGAGATGCAGAAAGAAGGATGGAATGTTACCATTATTTCTGTGGACGAATTCGGATTTGTAAATCCTGATGATATTAAAAAGGCAATAACTAAAGATACCGTTTTAATTTCTGTAATGCATGCGAACAATGAAATAGGTACGATACAGAAAATCAAGGAAATTGCTGCAGTTGCGAAAGAAGCAGGGGTTGCATTTCACAGTGATGGTGTTGCAACTGCAGGAATAATTCCTGTGGATGTAAAGGAACTTGGTATAGATGCATACAGTTTTTCAGCCCAGCAGATGTACGGCCCCAAAGGTATGGCAGCCTTATATATAAAAAAAGGAATTAAAATAAGGCCTTTGCTTCTTGGAGGTACCCAGGAAAAAGGCAGACGGGCAGGTACTGAAAACGTCCCGGCAATTGTTGGATTCGGTAAAGCCTGCGAAATAGCTCAGGCTGAGTTAAGAGATCGTATTAAAAACATAACTCTCCTTCGGGATAATCTTATAAAAGGAATTAAAAATTCAATAGAAAAGATAAAATTAAACGGGCATCCGGTAATGAGGCTACCGGGTAATGTCCATATAAGCTATGAGTTTGTTGAAGGTGAATCAATCCTGTTAATGTTAAACCTTCAGGGCATTGAGGCAGCCAGCGGTTCTTCCTGTGCCTCACAGGCATTAAAAAGCTCTCATGTTCTTCTTGCTATAAATCTTACCCCCCAAATGGCCCAGGGCTCAGTTCTGTTCTCACTGGGTAAATACAACAATCAGGAACAGGTTGATAAAGTCCTAAGGGTCTTGCCGCCAATCATTGAAAGGCTCAGGCAGATGTCGCCTTTACGTAAATAGTTTTGCTGCTTGAAATTTAGACTAAAAAATAATATATTTTAAACCTGTGTACAAATTCCAAATATTTCTGAATTAATTATAAAAGAGGTATATAAAATGGCATATAGTGAAAAGGTAATGCAGCATTTCATGAATCCTCAAAATGTTGGGGAAATTAAGGATGCTGATGGAATTGGAGAGGTCGGAAATCCCGTTTGCGGAGATATGATGACCTTTTACATAAAAGTAAAAGATAACATACTGGAAGATGTTAAGTTTAAAACATTTGGTTGTGGTGCAGCAATTGCAGTTTCGAGCATGGTTAGCCAGATTGCCAAGGGAAAAACCCTGGAAGAAGCTTTAAAGATCACAAATAAAGATGTTGCCGAAGAACTTGGTGGTCTTCCGAAAAACAAAATGCATTGCTCTAATCTTGGTGCAGATGCTCTTCATGCTGCAATAAAAAATTATATGAAGAAACATCCAAAACAAAAATAAGAAATTTTTATAAATAATATAATTACCAGGTGAAATTATGGCTAATGAA
>JAMCVO010000640.1 GCA_023475715.1 Actinomycetota bacterium | reverse complement strand
AGTTTCTTCTGAGATGGATATTTTGGCTAATTTATGTAATAGGATATTTGTAATGAAAAAAGGTAAAATTATGACAGAAATCAGAAATGAAAAAACAGATCCAATTACCGAAGAAAAACTTCTAGCTCTCATCTCATAATAATTTTAAATATTAAAAAAGATTTTTATTAAAATGATGTTAAATTGTGCTTTAAATGTCAATTAAAAAGTTCAGGAGTTTATATGGAAGTTAACAGACAAGGAAAGATAAAAAAATTAGGTGTATTTATTGGTGCTCAGAATATTATTTATTGGGTTTTTTTACTGCTTATTCTATTTTTTGCAATAACGTTGGGGAAAACTTTTTTTAGTGCACAAAATTTAATGAATATATTAAGACAAACAGCAATGATTTCTATTATGGCAATGGGAATGACATTCGCACTTGCTGCAGGAGAAATTGATTTGTCGGTTGGTTCAGTAATAGCTCTTTCAGGATGTATTACTGCTATGGCATTAAGAGAATTTAATATTGCAATAGCTATTATAGCAGGAATTGGTGTTGGGATAATTACAGGTTTTTTTAATGGTATTATTGTAGCAAAATTAAGAGTACCATCTTTTCTTGTTACCATTGCATCAATGGGGATTATTGGCGGTTTAACTAGATGGATTACATCCTTAAAATCTATTGGGATATCTAATTCAAAATACATTTATTTTTTTGGATCAGGAAATATAGGTCCAATACCCATTCTTTTTATATGGACTTTAATAATCTTAATAATTAGTATATTAATTGTTAATAAGACTGCATATGGGAAAAGAATATTAGCAACAGGTGGTAATGAAAAAGCTGCTTTTTTTACTGGTATTAAAACAAGATGGGTGAAATTGTCTGTATTAATTATTTCCGCAACTTCTGCTGCTTTAGCCGGAATGTTATATGTTGGTAGGTTGCAAGGCGCAAGGTATTCCATTGGTGAAGGCTTTGAACTGTCTGTTATAGCTGCAGCTGTAC
Organism: Actinomycetota bacterium; assembly: GCA_023475715.1. The sequence goes on along the minus strand of JAMCVO010000640.1, from coordinate 2,422 downwards.
TAGGGGGAACTAGTCTTTTTGGGGGAAAAGCGTCTGTTGTTGGTTCATTAATTGGAGCTATTGTTATAGGAATTATCAATAATGGTCTTATTTTAATGGGATTAGATGTTTCTCAGCAAATGTTTTTTAGAGGTATAATTTTACTTATAGCAATATCCATAAATATTCGTTCACATCTGAAGACAACTATTTAAGGTTATATAAATAGATTTTATTAAATTTAATCATAACTATCAATAATTAATAATCTGAGGAGCTATAAGATGATAAAAGTTGCTATTATAGGAGCAGGATATATAGGTGGAGTTCATGCGAATGCCTGTAGTAAACTAAAGAATGCAAAAGTTGTTGCGCTAGCAGATAAAGACTTTGGAAAAGCAAAAATGATGGCAAAAAACCTTAACGCAGAGCCATATAATGATTTTGATAAATTGCTTTCTAACGAAGACATAGATGTTGTTGCTATTTGCACTCCGACTTTTCTTCACAGGGAAATGGTAGAAAAATCTGCAAAAGCAAGGAAACATATTTTTTGTGAAAAACCGGTAGCTTTGACAATTGATGAAACAAAACAAATGATAAAAGCAATAAAAAAATATAATGTAAAATCAATGGTTGGACATGTTTTAAGGTTTTGGCCAGAGTATGTTATGGCGAAAGATATTATAATGGATGGTACTATTGGTAAACCTATTCATATTTTTTGTGAAAGATTAGGAGTTATACCAGATTGGGCTGAAAATGGATGGAACAAACGGGAAGATTTAGGTGGAGGAGCTGCCTTAGATTTACAAATCCATGATTTGGATTATATGATTTTTCTTTTAGGTGAACCATTATTTGTGAGTTCTCAAGGAATTTATAATGAAAACCTGGGGGGTTGGGCACACATGTCTTCCCTTATTAAATTTAAGAGTGGTCAAAATGGTTGTGTTAATGCAGGATGGAGCGTACAGGGAAAATTTCCATTTACTATGTTATTAAGAATAATTTGTGAAAATGGAACTATTGAATGGATTTCAAGAGCAGGTGAAAACATAGCAGAAACGCTAGATGGAAAAGCTCAAAAAAGCGTTATAAAAATATATAAATCTAATGGGGAAATAATAACTGCAAAATCAAAAGAAATAGATCCTTTTTATGCTCAATGGGATTATTTTATTAATTGTGTTGAAAAGAACAAAGAAATAGATAACTCTACTTTTGAAGATGGTAAAAAGTCATTAGAGTTAGCATTGGCTACAATAAAATCAACTAAAGAAAATAGAATCATAAAGTTTATTGAAAATTAAATTTTTAAAGTTATTGTGTATATAATTTAATCTTAACATTATTTGCATTTATATGTTGTTTATTAAAAATTATTAAGAAAGGACAATGCTATTTTAGGTTTTAATAAAGGGAGTGAAGATTTTTTAAAGGTACTGATCTTGTCTCATTACTGCTGTAGTGTCTGACTACTTGGAGGAAAAGTAGGATTGGGCAACAGGCTAAGTTGTTACGCATTCTCTTGACAGGATGAGCACTTTTTTGAAACAGTCTTTCTGATATCTCTTGCAGGTATTATTATCTGGATCATAATATCGATTCTTGGAAACAAATGGTCAAGCTGGAAAGGATAGTATGAAAAGTATTGTTGACTAAAAAATAAGAAAAGAGGGAGAATATTTATTAAGAATAAAAAAATTACTTTAAAAGATATTTCGCAAAAAACCGGGTTCACTATAAACACAGTTTCGCATGCCTTAAAAGATAAACCGGACATTTCCGCTAAAACAAAAAAAATGATTTGTGAAACTGCCAAAGATATGGGATATATTCCCGATACAATTGCCAGATCGCTGCGAAACGGTAAAACAAAAACTATTGCAGTAATAATGCCAGACATATCAGATCCGTTGATTGTAATGTGGGTTAAAGATATAGAATACAGATTAAAGGATTACGGGTATAGCATTATTATTATCAATACTGATGAGGAATATGAACAAGAAGAGCAATCAATCATACTGGCTTTGAGTATGAATGTTGATGGAATAATATTATGCCCTACACAAAAAAATCATAGAGATATAGATATCTTAAAAAACAGGTCGGTTCCTTTTGTTTTGCTGGGCAGAAGGTTTAATGGTGAACTGGACTTTATTGTTTCTGATGATGTTAAAGGCGGCTATCTGGCAACAAAACATCTTTTAGATAAAGGTCATCGGGAAATTTTATTTTTAAATGGTCCCTTGTATATCTCTTCAGCAAATGAAAGACTTTTAGGCTATAAGGAGGCACTTAAAAATGAAGATATTTTATTTAACCCAAATTTAGTAAAAGAAATTAAAGTTACGGCAGGTAATGCTTCCAAGTTATTGGAAAAAATAGTTAATGAAAAAAGTAAATTTACAGCCATATTTGCATTTAGTGATCTTAT
>JAMCVO010000298.1 GCA_023475715.1 Actinomycetota bacterium | reverse complement strand
CCTTTCATTTCCAATGTCGGCCACAGCAGCTCAGCTTCCAGCTGATATAGGTAAGCAGGCTGTTCAAGCATACTTGGATTACCGTGATAAAAAGGATGTACCGGATAACATTGAGATTGATCCCATACTAATTACAAAAGATAATGCTAAAGACTTTCACTGGTAAAATTTATTAATTTATTATTGGTATGTGTTCCATCACGGGGACACATACCAATACTGGTTAAAGGAAAAGTTATGGCAGACAGCCTTATATTGGAAATGAAAGGGATCTCAAAGAGATTTGGTGGAACCATTGCTTTGGAAAATGTAGATCTGGATGTCAGGTATGGTGAGGTACATGCTTTGGTTGGAGAGAACGGTGCAGGGAAAAGTACCTTAATGAATATTTTAAATGGCTCCTTGCAACAGGATAGTGGAGATATCTTTCTTAAAAATAATCAGATTAATATAAAAAATCCATACATCGCCCAGAAACTCGGAATAAGTATGGTACATCAGGAATTAAAACTTATACCTGAATTAACCGTTGCAGAGAATATTTTCTTTGGAAGACAGACTAAACATTTTTTTTTAAATTGGAAAACTTTATTTAATCGGGCAGATAAAGTTTTGGCAAAGTTAGGGGCTCATATTGGAAGCGATAAGAAAGTAAAGAGTTTAAGTATTGCGCAGAGGCAGCAAATTGAAATAGCAAAAGCATTATCTCAAAATTGTGATTTATTAATACTCGACGAGCCCACAGCAAGTCTTACACCTGAAGAAGTTAACATGCTTTTTAAAGTAATCCGAACGCTGACAGAACATAATATATCTATAATATATATTTCCCACAGGTTGGAGGAAATTTTTAGGATAAGCGATAGAATTACGATATTAAGAGATGGGCATAAAATAACTACACTGAATAGTAGTGAAACCGATCAGGATGGTGTTATTAAGTTGATTCTTGGAACCGACAAATTGTTTTTAAGAGAAAAGAGGAAACAAATAAACAATATAAATGAAGAAGTCCTTAAAGTTGATAAGTTAAGCATTAAAAATAGGTTAAATAATATATCCTTTAGTTTACATAGAGGGGAAATATTAGGAATAGCCGGTTTAATGGGCTCAGGACGAACTGAATTACTGCAGTCACTTTTTGGCAACCTCAATATTTCCAGCGGAGATATATATATACACAATAAAAAGTATGTCCCTGCAACTCCTGAGAAAGCTGTAAAATCAGGAGTAGCTCTCGTTCCTGAAGATAGAAAGAAGCAAGGTTTAATTATAGGAATGAATGTAAAAGATAATATTACATTGGCTGGGCTTGAAAATTTCTATAAGTTTAGCTTTTTAAATATGTATAAAGAAAAAAAAGCAACTATGGGTATAGTTGAAAAATTAAATATTAAAATTAATTCGATTTTTCAAAATACAAATTCTCTAAGTGGGGGAAATCAACAAAAAATTGTATTTGGAAAATGGCTTCTTATTGATAGTGATATACTGCTTTTAGATGAGCCTACAAGAGGAATTGATGTAGGTGCAAAGGAAGAGGTCTTTAATATCATTGAGGATCTTGCATCCAAGGGTAAGTCAATAATTTTTGTTTCTTCTGAGCTTGCTGAGGTAATTCAAATTAGTGATAGAATTCTTATACTGTATAACAGAAATATTGTTAAAGATTTACCTCGGGGGACTGATATAAAAACAGTAACGAAATATGCCACTGGAGGTGAGCTTTATGAATAAAGATAACCTGAGTACCCAGAGTACTAAATTAAAAAATAGATTTAAATTAACTCCTGAAATAGGTGCCTTAGTGGCATTACTTGTTATAGGTATTGTATTGACGATTTTAAATCAATACTTTTTTACAATTTCAAATTTTGTAAACTTATTAAAGCAAGTCTCTATAATTGGAATAGCCGGAGTTGGAGTAACTTTAGTTATAATCAGCGGAGGGATAGATCTTTCCATAGGTTCGATGATTTCCTTTAGCGTGGTTCTTGTAGCAGGGTTTATGCAAAACAATGGAATGCCGCCTTGGATTGCGGTTATTTCAGTTTTAGCAATAGGCGCAGTCTTAGGTTTGATCAATGGTGCATTGATTACTCTCCTCCATATCCCTCCAATAATAGCCACTTTATCAACACTAATCGCTTATAAAGGCGCAGCATTAGTTTATACAGGAGGTTATGCGATACCATTAATTGGTAAGTTTATGACGCCAGGGCGAGGATTTGTGGGGCCAATTCCGGTTCCTATTCTTATAATGGCAGGTGTTTATATAGTTGGTTATATAATTCTAAAATATACAATGCTTGGTAGAATGATTTATGGATTAGGCGGAAATGAAGAGGCCGTATATCTCTCAGGGCGATCAGTTAGAAAATATCGATTGATTATTTATATGATCTCTGGCATTACGGCTGCTCTGGCTGGGATTGTGTTAGCTTCAAGAATATCTTCTGGCCAACCAATGAGTGGAGAAGGGGTAGAGCTGGATGTGATAGCTGCCGCTGTATTGGGAGGAACGAATATTTTTGGAGGGGTCGGAACTATGGGAGGCACAATCATCGGTGCCTTTATTCTTGTAGTTATAAACAATGGTCTTAATTTAATGAATGTAAGTCCATATGGACAATTTATAGTTAAAGGAGCCATATTAGCATTTGCTGTTGCCATTAATTCAATGAAGGGTTTTCGAAAAACTTAAACTTTGGTGATATGAAAAATACTTTTTATTTTTAATTAAAGATAATAAATACTAAACTGCAAAAAATATTTATTTGCAGGGTTTAAAAATACCTAAATTGAAAAGGGGAAGTATGAAATTTGATCATATTGGTTTGATTACAGACCAAAAAAAAGGCGATGAAATTTTGGTTGAGGCTACAAGAGTTTGGGTTACAGATTATATTAAGCATCCTTATAAGGTAGAATGGCTCAGATATGAACCCGATAGTCCGGTAAAAGGGCCAGTACGTGAGAGACCACATATTGCTTTTGAAGTTAATAATTTAGAAAAAGCTTCAAAGGGATTAAAAGTATTGCTAGAACCATTTGAATCAGTTCCGGGAGTTAAAGTTGGTTTTTATGAATGTGATGACGGGACGGTAGTTGAATTAATGGAATATTTAAAAAAAAGAAAGAGTTAGGATTTAAATTTTCAAAATAATTAAAGTGAAATTTTAAAAAAAAATAACTAATATAATTTTAACTATAATTTTAACTATTGACAAAATCCACAGATTTTATTTATAATAGTTTACGATAACGTTCAACGATAACATTTCATATTCATTCTATGATTTCTTATATAGATAAAAAAATTAAAAACATAACTATTAAAGAAATTGCAAAATTAGCTGAAGTTTCTACTCAGACTGTTTCAAGAGTTCTGAATAAGAAATATGACTCTGTCAGTAAAAAAACAAAAGAGGGAAATATTCT
>JAMCVO010000067.1 GCA_023475715.1 Actinomycetota bacterium | reverse complement strand
CTTGTTCCTATTATTTTTTTTACTTTTACCTTAACTAAAACAATTTTTGGCAGAAGAATATATTCGGTAGGAAGTAATAAAATTGCTTCATTTTTTGTCAGGTATAGATATTCAAAAAACAAAAATACAGGTTTTTTGTGTAACTGGATTTTTATCAGCTTTATCAGGAATATTACTTGCCAGCAGGTTGGGTGCGGCATCATCAGAGCTGGGATTAGGCTATGAATTTGATGCTATAGCTGCAGTTATAATTGGTGGAGCAAGCCTTTATGGAGGCAGTGGAACAGTTATTGGTGCAACCTTAGGTGCAATAATTATATCTACGGTCAGAAGTTCAGTTAATGTCCTTGGTCTACAAGCATTTTGGCAGAAGATTGTTATTGGATTAGTTGTCCTGCTGGCTGTGATAGTTGATTATTATTCCAAAAACTATTTCGGAAAGTTTATAAGAAGAATGAAATCATAACTTATGATTATTTAAAAAATATGGATACAATAAAAAAAGCATTATAAATAAATTATGGATAAAAAATTAATAACCCAAAAAGATATAGAAGAATTACTTAATAGCGATAAAAAAAATTTAAGCATTTCACAAGATTCAATAATTACTCCCTCTGCAATGGATATGATTAACAAAAATGGGATTATGCTGGATTATGGCAATAGAGTTTATGAAAATAAAACAAGCCTAAGCAGCATAAAAGAAGATTCTGGGATTTATATGTCATCTGCAAAAAGATCATATACCCTCTCCGACTTCCCCTCAGACCTTTTGCTTAAGTTTTACTACCTTATGTTAAAGATAAGGCTCTTTGAAGAACTGGTAAAAAATTTTAGAGAAAAGGATATTATCCCCGGAGTTTTTGTTCATTCATATATCGGTCAGGAAGCAATTGCTGTGGGTGTGTGCAGCAGCCTAACTGAAAAAGACTATCTTACCTCTACCCACAGAGGACATGGCCACTTAATAGCCAAAGGTGCCGATATTTCAAAAATGCTTGCAGAGATGCTGGGAAAGGCAGATGGATATTGCAAAGGAAAGGGCGGCTCAATGCATATAACCGATATCGGCTTAGGAATACTAGGAGCAAACGGCATTGTAGGAGCAGGTCTACCAATAGCTTGCGGTTCTGCTCTTGCGTCTAAGTTGAATAACGATAGTAATGTAACAGTATCCTTTTTTGGAGACGGCGCATCTAATCAAGGCACGTTTGGAGAAAGCTTAAACTTTGCTAAAATATTTTCTCTTCCTGTTATTTTCTTATGTGAAAATAACTCTTATGCTGTATCAACTCCTATTTCATATGGCTGTGGGGATGAGGATATATATAAAAGGGCACAAGGTTACGGTGTAACATCAGAGGTTGTAGACGGAGATGATGTTTTTGAGGTCTATTCTGTATGCGCCTATCACATAGATCAAATGAGAAAGAATCCCCATCCTGTGCTAATTGAAGCTAAAACACATCGGCATTTAGGTCATTGGGTAGGTGATCCTCAGAAATATCGTTCTAGCCAGGATATAGCTGATCTGCCAAAATATGATCCCTTAAGACTGTTTTTGGGTAAAGTAAAAACAAGAGCTGATATATCAGCTTCTGATTTGGAAGAAATTGAAAAGAAGTTAATACTGGAGTTAAAGCAAGCATCAGAATTTGCCAAAAACTCACCTTACCCGTTTGCCAGTGAAGCAACCAAAGATTATTTAAAGGAGTAAGTAATTTTGAAGAAAATAACTTTAAGAGAAGCAATTAATGAAGCTATAACCGAAGAAATGTTAAAAGATCCCAAAGTGTTTATACTGGGTGAAGACATTGCAACCGGAGGAGCATATGCGGCTGTAACAGAAGGCCTGCCTGAGAAGGTAGGAAGAGAGAGAGTAATAAATACTCCAATATCTGAATCCTGTTTTTGTGGTGCAGCACTTGGTGCTGCTCTAAAGGGTTTTAGACCCATAGTGGAATTTATGATAGGAGATTTTTTCTTTGTAGCTGCAGACCAGGTAATAAATCAGATAGCCAAAGCACGTTATATGAGCGGAGGCAAGGTGTTTGCTCCTATAACCATCAGATTTCCCAGTGGAGGATACCTGTCACAGGCATCCCAGCATTCACAAAGTATTGAATCCATATTGGTCCATACTCCGGGCATAAAAGTTGTTTATCCATCAGGGGCTTATTCTGCCAAGGGGCTACTCAAGTCTGCCATAAGAGATGATAATCCTGTTTGTTTTATGGAGCCTAAGATTTTATATGAGGTATCTGAGGAAGTGCCGGAAGAGGATTATGCAATTGCCATTGGAAAGGCAAACATAATAACAAAGGGAAATGATCTGACCGTAGCTGCTTATGGCTATCAGGTCTACCAGACTAAAAAAGCCATGGAAAGCTTGCCGGGCTATTCCATAGAACTAATAGATCTTCTAAGTCTTGATCCGCTTGATTTAGATACCATATTATCTTCAGTATCAAAAACAGGCCGTCTTCTTTTAGTCCAGGAAGATTATGCCATTTGTTCCATAGCAGAGCATATTGCGCACAACACATACAGCAATTTGTCTCTTAAATCAAAAATAAAAATAATTTCATCAAAATATAGCCCCATACCATTTTCACCTCCGCTTGAGAAGTTTGTTCTTCCTCAGGTTGAAGACATAGCCAGGGCTATTAGAGAAATATTAGTTTAAAACATTTGATAAATAATATTATTTAATAAGAGTATTAAGTAAGGATATATAGGGTAAGTAATGGAAAATAATTTATATGACAAAGATTTATTATCAGTTCAAAAAGCAAGAAGTCTAGCATCCCGCGCAAGAGATGCCTACAATACATACTCTACCTTTCCCCAGGAAAAAGTAGACAGGATTGTTAAAGCTATGGCAGATGCAGGTATCAGGCAATCCCAAAGGCTTGCAGAGATGGCTGTAAAGGAAACAGGCTACGGAAACAAGGAAGATAAAACAGCAAAGAATGTGTTTGCTTCCAAAAACATATATGAGTCCATTAAAGATTTAAAAACGGTAGGCGTAATAAATCGTGACTATAAAAATAAGGTTATAGAAATAGCTCATCCCATGGGAGTAATTTTAGGTATTACCCCTACCACCAATCCTACTTCAACAGTCATATTTAAATCACTTATTTCAACTAAATCAAGAAATGCCATAATCTTTTCTCCTCATCCTCATGCAGTGCAATGCTCTAAAGAGGCAGCTCTGGTGATGAGTGAAGCCGCAGAATCAGAAGGAGCCCCCAAAGATCTTATATCATGTCTTGACATTGTAACGCTGGAGGGTTCAAAGGAACTCATGGCCTCTCCTCCAAAATTAAGCAGTTCTATGCAACGATGGCAAGCATTCATCCAGTTATCCTCAGTATAGTAAGAAAGAACGGTTGAAAGTATCTCTCTTGAAAGAGGATAGTCAGCTCCTACACTACCAA